>JBJFHC010000180.1:0-2852 GCA_051893275.1 Erysipelotrichaceae bacterium
TCCTTATAATCTATTTCCGTATTGGAAGGAAGGCGGTCCTTAATAATGCCGCTCTTGGTATCTCTTCGACGAGCCTTGAGTTCATCTCTCATTGTGTCAGTAATCTTTATAGCCTTATTTAAATTAACCGCTGTTCTGTTTAAAGAATCCAGTTCTCTTTTAACCACATCATCCAGCTGATCAAACGTTTCTTCTCCACTTTCCTTTTTAGCCAGATCAACATACAGACAGTCTAAAGTCTCCTGTTCATGGTCTGTCATCTTAATAAGCTTTAAACTCTGTTTTTCCAGTTCGCTTTTATAATCCTTGTTTTCCATCATGTCACCTATTTTACCCAAAAACAGTTTTACCCTCAACCAAAAAGCTTAAGTATCCACAATATGACACAATTTGTCTAAAATCAGCTAATATCATCATGATAAAATAAGCCATATGTTACCAGAAAAATATCTAAAAGAAATGAAAGAGCTTTTAAATGAAGACTATAACAGATATCTTGACTCATTTAACGATAAACCAGTAAGCTCAATACGTATCAATGAATACAAGGCTGATAATATAAACCTTCCTTTTAAAATGGAAAAAATACCTTTTATTCATAATGGCTGTTATGTAAATGATGAAAACATCGGCAGAAATCCCTACTACGATGCCGGTGCCTACTACATTCAGGAAGCATCAGCCATGACTCCGGCTGAAAATCTGCCAATTGAAAAAGGTGACTTTGTCTTAGATATCTGTGCAGCACCAGGCGGCAAAACAACTGAACTATTATCAAAACTCAATGGCACTGGAGTACTTGTTGCCAATGATATATCGGTGTCTCGCTGTTATCCTCTGGCCAAGAACATTCAGCGTATGGGCTTTGATAATTTCTTTGTGACGGCCCATGATGGCAAAGATCTGGAATCCCATTTTAAAGAATTCTTCGACAAAATACTGGTTGATGCACCCTGCTCAGGTGAAGGAATGTTTCGAAAAGACAGAAGTCTTATTAATTCCTGGATAGATAAAGATTCTGACTATTATCCGCCAATACAGAAAGAAATACTGCAAAGCGCCATTAACATGTTAAAACCTGGCGGCAAGCTTCTTTATTCTACCTGCACATATTCAATTAAAGAAAACGAAGAAGTCATTAAACACATTCTGGATAATAATCCAGATATCCATACCATCCAGATACCAAACGATTATAAAGACTTTGTGCATGGAATAAGTCTTGATGATGCCAGAAGACTCTATCCCTTCAAAGTGAAAGGTGAAGGCCATTTCCTCTGTCTTCTTGAAAAAGATGGAATATCAAAGCCAAACAGTTTTAAAGAACTAAACAGTATAAAACTGAATAAAGAGACTGAAAACTTTCTTAAAGACTTAAAACTGAATACCGAAAACAGACATTACAGGCTCATTAAAGATGAACTCTATCTGGTACCAAATATAAATACCGACAGACTTAGAATAATTGTCTCTGGATTACATTTGGGCACTATGAAGAATGAACACTTCACGCCTTCCAACGCTTTAGCTCATCATCTTAAAAGCTATAAACAGATATTAAATCTTGATGGTATAGAACTAAATAAATTCATGAAAGGCGAAACCATTAGCTGCCCAGACAAACTTAAAGGCTATGTCTTAGTATGTTACAACAGTCTGCCCTTAGGCTTTGGAAAAGCCTCTAACGGTATCCTCAAAAACAAAAATGAGAAAGGATGGCTTAAATGCGACTAGACAAATATATCTGTGATATGTCTGATTACACAAGATCCTCGGTCAAAACAATACTGAAAGACAAAAGAGTCAAAGTAAATGGCATTGCAGTTAAAGATCCAGGCTACAAGCTTAAAGAAAACGATACAGTTACCATTGATGATGAAGAAATCAAATATGTAGAATATGAATACTACCTCTTAAATAAACCGAATGGCTATCTTTCAGCCAATGATGATAAAAGATATCCCTGCATAGTTGATCTGATAAATTCAAAAAGAAAAGACCTCTTTCCAGTAGGAAGACTTGATCTGGATACCCTTGGAGCTATTATCATTACCAATGACGGTATCCTGGCTCATAAACTAATATCCCCTAAATACCACGTCAATAAAAAATACTATGTAAAGACAAAGGAAAACTTCAAAGAAAATATAGCCGAAATATTTTCAAAACCAATGGATCTTGGCGACTTTATAACTGAGCCATGTATTTTTGAAAAAATATCGAACAATGAAGCATATCTCACCATCCATGAAGGCAAATTTCATCAGGTAAAAAGAATGTTTCAGTATGCAGGAAGCGAAGTAGAGACCCTGATAAGAACTGATTTTGCCTTTCTGAATCTTGAGGGGCTTAAAAATGGAGAATATCGCCATCTTACTGAAGAAGAAATAAATAAACTGAAGGAGCTCACAGATGAAAAAAGATAAAGAAGGAAACATCATTATCAATATGGCAGTACTTGATGACAGTGATTTCATTTCGCCTTTCTCCATGAGTGAAATACCAGTCATTAATTCAGATGTAGCAGAATTCATTGAGAACAGCACCATTGGCATACCACCCAAAGAAAAACTTAAGCTCATCATTCATTCAGACTGTATTGATGAAGATGAAAAAATACTTTACAGAAAAGCTATCAGAGAATACTACCGGCAAAGATATGAAAGCTCAAGAAAAGAACTGTTGAGAAACCGCATAGCCATAATTATTATGTTTATTGCAGGTGTCATAATACTCGCAATATCGATATTTAAGGTAAATACCCTGATATCTTCTGAAGTAATTGATATCATAGCCTGGGTCCTCATCTGGGAAGCAGCCGATGTCTCACTTTTCACAAACCGTTCTCTCAG
>JBJFHC010000181.1:0-11515 GCA_051893275.1 Erysipelotrichaceae bacterium
CATGCTCTATGAGCTAATTTGTATTCCCCGCAAGATGGACATTTAACTAGTGCAGGTGCACTGATCTTGTCATGAGTTCTTCTTTTTCTTTTACGTGTTTTTGAGTTTCTTCTTTGCTGAACAGCCATGTCAATCCTCCTCTTTATAATCCAGAAGCTTAGCCAGCCTTGGATCAATTCTGTCTTTCTGTTTCATGTCGTATTCCTCTTCCGACATAACAGACCAACTATCCCCATAATGATAACTTGTTTTGCTTTGTTTTTCAACCTTTATTGGAACTTCTGGTAAACAAATATTCAATAAAAGCTCATCCAGTTCGATGTCTCCTCTAATGAGGAAACCCTCTTCCATTTCATTAAAACTGACATCATCTTTTTCATCTAAAGAAAACTTTACTGTTGCATCTTCCAGTGTAAAAGGTTCAGGACAGATCATTAAGCCCTTAAGCTTATATTCAATCTTCAGTTTTTCATCATAGTCATAATAAAAAAGAATATAGCCCTTCACTTTTTCCAGTCTCTTTAAATATGGGTCATTTTCCATAACAATCGAATCAACATCTACATTGATTCTTTTCTCGTCTTTAATACCTGCTAAATCTCTAATTCTAATTAACATGTATTTATTTTACCTCATAAGCTATAATTTATTCATGAATATATCAGGAATAATAGTTGAATATAACCCCTTCCATAATGGACATCTAAGACACATTACTATGACAAAACAGCTTACAGACTGTGACTTACTTATTGCGGTTACTTCTGGCAACTTCTGCCAGAGAGGTGATGTATCAGTTATGGATAAATTTGAAAAGACCGAAGCTGCCCTTAATCATGGCGTAGATCTGGTAGTTGAGCTTCCCTTTATCTATACCCTGCAGAATGCCTCAGTCTTTGGGAAAAGAAGCGTCGATATATTAGCTGCACTTGGTATCAACTCTCTTGTATTTGGCTCAGAAACCAATAATATCGAGGAATTAAAAAAGATGGCTGAACTATCCATCAATGTCGACCATCTAAAAGAAATAATGAATACCGGCCTTTCTTATCCTAAATCATATGGCCTGCTGGCAAGTGAACTTTATCCCAATGATATTCTGGCTGTAAGCTATCTTAAGGCTTTACAGAATTATCCAGACATCAAGGCTATACCAATAGAAAGAAACAGTGAATATCATTCAACAGAATTAGATGAAATCTGTTCAGCTTCCGCCATTAGAGCTGCCCTGAAAGAAAACAGAGACTACTTCAAATCAACACCAGTCAGAATTAATGAAGCCCATTTTATCGATGAACTGTATCCATATCTTAGAAATCTTCTGTTAACGATGGATAAAAAGGAACTGAACTCTATGTTCCTGGTAAATGAAGGTATTGAAAATCTGATGATAAAAAACGCCTTAAAATATACGGACTATAATGATTTTCTTAACAGTACAGTATCAAGACGTTATACCAAAGCCCGAATACAGAGAACTATAATAAATATAATACTGCAGAATAAAAAAGAAACAGTACTTAATCTTCCGCAGATGAACTATATAAGAGTACTGGGCTTTAATGAAAAAGGCCAGAACTTCTTAAGAAACTATGATAATGAAAACATTAAAATAGTTACTCAGTTTAAAAATATCCCTGAGGAATACAAGGATATTGAATGGAAGGCATCAATAATCTACAGTTCACTTTTAAAAGATCCAAATGCCTATCTAAAAAAAGAACTAAAGGGTCCGATAATTAAAAAATGATATCATTCGATATCATTTTTTAATTTTACTCTTCTACGTTATGGAATACTTCCTGAACATCATCTACTTCATCGAGTAATGATAATAGACGGTTCCACATTTCCTTATCATGCTCATCAGTAAGCTTTACATATTCCTGAGGCAGCATCTTGATTGCACAGCAAGAGAATTCACAATCAGGAATTAAGCCTTCAATAGCTTCCTGAGCCTTGTGCAGATCAGTTGGAGCTACATAGACAGTCATTTCCCCATCTTCCACTTCCAGATCATTTACATCTACATCGGCAGTAATTAATGTATCCAGCATTGTATCTTCATCTTCATACTTAAATGCCAGAACACCCAGATTATCATAGTTGAATGATACTGAACCCTTAACACCCAGCTTGCAGTGTGCCTTATTGAAACACTGATTCATAGCTGCCACAGTTCTGTTGGAATTATCTGTAAGGCAGTCGATAATGACAGTAGCACCGGCAGGTCCGATACCTTCATATCTTAAAGAATCATAAGACTCATTTGAACCACCCTTGGCCTTTTCGATAGCTCTCTTAATAACATCGGCAGGAACCTGGTTGGCCTTTGCTTCTTTTACTTTTGATCTTAGTGTAAGGTTCATATCTGGGTCAGGAACACCACTCTTTGCGGCAATGTAGATTTCTTTGCCGTACCTTGAATATAACTTTGATTTCATCGCAGCGGTTTTAGCCATAGCTGCAGCACGTACTTCATGCGCTCTTCCCATATATTTCTCCTTTATTTTTTTACTAGACTATTATACTCCATAATTTAAAAAACAGTATGGCTTTTACACCATACTGTCATATTTAGCTTATTTATTTAAAGCGGCCTTTACCATTTCCTGAACTTCTTCCATGGTATCCATGCTTATAGCCTTAGATGCAAGATCCTTCATCTCTTCATAAGACAGTGATCTGATAATCTTTCTGGCATTCAGAATAGAAGTTGCAGACATTGAGAATTCATCAAGTCCAAGACCAAGGAGTACTGGAGCTGACAGAGGATCGCCAGCCATTTCACCACACATACCGCACCATTTGCCCTGTGAGTGTGCACCATCAATTGCTGACTTGATAAGTCTTAACAGAGATGGATTCATTGGCTGATAGAGGTAAGATACCTTCTCTGACATTCTGTCTGCGGCCATTGAGTACTGAACTAAGTCATTAGTACCAATTGAGAAGAAGTCAGCATATTTGGCAAACTGGTCTGCCAGAACAGCAGCTGCTGGAATTTCAACCATCATACCGATTTCGATAGAATCAGAAACTTCAACGCCTTCAGCAATTAGTTTCTCTTTTTCCTCAAGAACGATAGCCTTAGCTGCCTTAAATTCATTGACAGTGGCAATCATTGGGAACATGATACATAACTTGCCATATACTGAAGCTCTTAACAGTGCTCTGATCTGAGTACGGAAAATATCCTTCTTATCAAGACAGAGTCTGATTGCACGGTAACCTAAGAAAGGATTCATTTCCTCAGGGAACTCGAAGTACTTAAGCTTCTTGTCACCACCAATATCCAGAGTTCTTACAACTACCTTCTTGCCATTCATTCCTTCAAGAACAGCCTTGTAAGCTTCATACTGCTCATCTTCAGTTGGCCAGTTGTCTGAATGCATATATAAGAATTCGGTTCTGAATAAGCCTACGCCTTCACCACCATTTTCTACTACGCCTTCAACATCCTTAACACCACCGATATTTCCTGCCAGTTCAACCTGGTGACCATCGGTAGTAATAGACTTTTCATGCAGTAATACCTTAAGAGCTTCCTTTTCCTCTAAGAATGCAGCTCTCTTGGCTTCATATTCCTTAATTTCATCCTCAGTTGGATTCAAGATAACCTTGCCATCAAGGGCATCCATAATTATAAGCTGTCCTGGTTCAGTTTTTTCCAGAATACCAGAAGTACCAACTACTGCAGGAATCTCTAAAGATCTGGCCATTATTGCAGAGTGAGAAGTTCTGCCACCAATCTCCGTAACAAAACCTAAAGTATACTTTTTATTTAACTGAGCAGTATCAGAAGGAGTCAGATCGTTGGCAACAACAATAACTTCTTCATCAATAGCTGTTAAATCTGGAACGATAAGACCTAAAACGTTGCATAACAGACGGAAAGAAACATCCTTTACATCAGCAGCTCTTTCTTTGAAATAATCATTATCCATTGATTCAAACATTGAAACCATCATATCAGATACAGTCTTAGTTGCCTTTTCAGCAGTTGATCCTTCTTTGATCATTCCCTTAATCTGATCTGCATATTCAGGGTCTGAAGCCATCATTAAGTGAGCATCAAATACAGCCAGTTCCTCAGGTGACAGATTAACAGCGGCTCTTTCCTTTACGCCTTCAATGTCGCTGATAGTCTTGGCTAAAGCCTTTTCAAACTTTTCAAGTTCTGCCTCAGCTTCACAAGCCCTTTCAACAATCTCAATCTTTGGTTCCACTAACTTGTAAACCTTTCCAATCGCAATACCGCTGGATGCGGCAATACCTTTTAACATGTTATTTCTCTCCTTGTCTTTTTACTTAAAATTATTATACAACTTAATCTTTTAAATTTTCGACAAATGTCGCATAAGCCTTTTTTCTGTTTCGGTAATAAGTTGCAGGTGACATCTTTAGAGCATACCAGTTGCCAGTTCTGCCGTTTATAACCTCATTCTCAATGAAAATACTGTGCTTTTCATCCAGAAAACGAACTTCAGATTCAATTCTTTCCTTAATCAGAATCGCAGTATTCAGATCTTTTTCGCTGATGCCAATCAGATGGTCTTCGGCCTGTCTGACTATGCGGCAGGCATTTCTGTAACTGCGAACGATTATGTCGATTGTGTTATCCATATTCCTTGACTACATCCCTTCTAAGAAAACGCTAAGACCTTGACTAATCCTTTACCTCAAGAAGACCGTATCGACCATCATTTCTCTTGTAAACGATAGCGATATCCCCATTCTCAGAATCCTTGTAGACAAAGAAAGTATGCGAAAGCATTTCCATCTGGACAATGGCCTCCTCCAGATCCATCTCCTCTACATAGACAGCTTTTGTCTTAACAGGAATATCTATTTCATTATTGTTTTCTTCATAGAAAGATACGGCCAAAGAATCCTTATGTCTTCTTGAAAGACGGGATTTATTGCGCCTGATCTGGTCCTCAATCTTATCGATTGCCAGATCAATACCGGTCTTAAGATCATCATGGACAATTTCCGATCTCAATAAACCGATTTTAGTAGGTATAGTAACCTCAATCTTTAAGGCATTTTCATATTTCTTAACATTAATTCTGGAAGTAGTTGACTCATCAACTACGAAATACTTGTTCAGGAAAGCCAGTCTCTTCTCGATTTCCTCTCTTGTAGAATCATTAACAGTAATTCCTTCACCATAGATTGTAAACTTCATATAAATAACCTCCTTTACATATCTATTTCCCTTAGCCACCTATAGACTATTACCAGACCATAGGCATCTAATCCACAGTATTTCTTAAGTTCCTCAATTGTCTTTTCCTGATCAGCGTCAATTTCCTTATCAATATCCCTCCAGGAATAGACAGCCTTCATGCCCTCATTAATATCCAGATTCTCATAAGACTCATCACTTAATATTGCCACCAGCTTCTTAAGAGAAAAATTACCAGCCATTCTTACATCATAAACCAGACCTTCCACAAAAGGAATTGCCAGATCCACAAAACGATCAATAATCTTCTCCAGTTCTTCCCTGTACTCAGGAAATTCCCTCTGAAGCTCCTTTAATCTTAAACATTCAGCTCCATCGGCATTATAAGCCAGGATAGAACCCTCTTTTGGCAAATCACGAATAAGCGATTCAACAAATTCTCTTCGGCAATCCCCTTTAGAAAGAAAACTCCTGTTTACCAGTTCTTCGTTTTCTTTTGTATATAAAACATATTCAAACGGAATAACATCCAAAGGTTTCATATTCTCATAGCGTGGTATAAGATACCTGTCCCACTCGAAATCAATATAGGAAACAGGCTCCTTAACCATCTTAAGCCAGTATTTAAGGGCTGGTCTGTCCACAAACAGACCACCATTTTTATCAGCCATAATCTGAGCGTACTGCACCCGATTGCCTTCAACAAGATTTATATCCGCATCCTTCAGCTTTAATATACCCTCTTCAAACATCTGCTGCTTATAGTGGCTTGACACAAGAGTAAGTATAGAATCATCTTCAACATTATTCTCTTCAGGAAAACACAGACTATAATATGGACACAATTTCATTGAACGACAGCTTCTGTTCTTAACAGAAACATAATCATCAAGACAATTATTTTCCATCTCTTTGATAATAATATTATAATCTACTTTGTCCTCTTTCACCAGATTAATAAAGCGAATCTGCTTAAAACGTTTCTCAAAAACAAACAGTTTTGACACATCATGATGCTCATGAAAAACATAATCTGGATTAATATGAACATAATAAATCTCATTAATATCAAACCCAATATCACATAGAGCACTGTACTGAACCCTTAAACTGAAAAAATCCAGTTCCTTAATATGGGTGCCATAATACACAAAATAAACATCTACTCTCTTACCCTTCAGCTTATGAATAACCGGTATTCTTATTCTTAAACCATTAATCTCCATACGACTGTTGATAAACCACTCATAATTATCATAATTATCAAAGAACAGCTTTGACTCATCGCCAACAGTTCCCCTGAAATATTCCTTTAAACCAAGCCTTTCTATCAAAAGATCAGTAAATGATTCATCACTTCTTAAATATGGCTGAAATTCAGCCTTCTCACTAACACTGTCATAATAAAACAGCTTAGGACATTTATTAAATCTCTTTAAATCCGAAACATGATACATATAGAAGTATTTTACAAAATATACAGACAAATTGCCAAAACAAAAGGTCTCAATATACATCAAGACCTCAAATATTTACTCTTTATTCTCAAATTCAGCTTTCTTCTTATAGAACTCATCAAGAGACATATGAAGTCTTTCAAGAGCTCTGTCTAAAGAAATGTCGCCATCATTTACCAGCTGGACATAAGTTTTGAATTCTCCTTTTATTTCGCCTTTAGTTTCACCTTCTGCTAAACCTTCAGCTTTACTGTCTTTTAACATTTCATCCATTGCCTTGCACATCTTTATTGTCTCTCCTTCCTCAGGAACTTTTATGTTTATGCCTGTAAGTGTATTTACAGCCAGTGTTGCATCAGCGTCAAAGTCAATATCGGGATTTTCTTTAATGAAGTTTCTGAATTCTTCAGTGTTATTCTTGTATTTCACAAGTCCCAGTACTCCTTTGACACTGGTATTAAACTTATTCAGATCTTCTCTGTTTAAAGAATATGGTTCAATAAGCAGTAATCTCTCATTGGCTATATGCTTTAATATATCTGGCGAATCAGTGCTTAACATTTCATGCAGGTCTTTTGGTCCATCCCACAGTCATCACCAAAGTATACAGTAAGAGTTATTACAGCTGTAAGCTTATCTTCTTTAGAGAAGCTCGAAAGGTATTCCTTTGAATTTAAATCTTTCTGTTCTCTGTGTCTATTCTTTATCAGATTGACCTGTTTATTATATTGCAGCGCATTGTAGATGAGATTTCTAACTGGCATGGCATAGTCTATCAGTCCCAGGCTTCTATGCCGAATATGACAATAGACATATCTTCATTTTCTTTGATTACAGCTGACTTTAGGACATCTTTTGAATTTCTGATCAGCTTCAATAAGCTTTCCTTCTTTATCATCCAGTGTGATTAATTCGGCAGTATCTGCTTCTTTTAAAGTATCTGGCTTAATTACCTGTTTTCCATTAAAGAGGAGAGTAATTTACTATATCGGCAAATACTGCATTGTCTTTAAGATACTGTCTGGTTACTTTATCTACATTGCCCATGTTTTTTAAACATCCTTATGTATATTTACATACATAATTCTATCAGAATAAGAAGGGATTTATCTGGACAGTTTTAAAAAAATACCCATAAGTTGCAGCTGAAACTTATGGGTATCTGAATTATTACTATTTCTCTAGTGATCTGATAGTCATGGCTGCACCAAGTACACCTGGTTCATCAAGTTCAGCCTTGAGGATAGGCACTTCTCGCATTCCTGGATGAGCGAGTTCCTTAAAGTAGCCTCTGATGCGGTCAAAGTAGAGGTCACTTGAATGTGAACAGCCTCCGCCAATGACAAAGCAATCCGGCGCAACAATGGCGGAAATTGCTGACATGCAGGTCGCAATATCTTTAGAGGCCTTGTCAATAATCTTTATGGCTCTTTCATCGCCCTTTCTGGCCAGGTCAAATACTTTGCGTCCTGAATTACCTTCTTCACCAATAATTTCTGCACCGATTAAACCGATTGCCATACCAGAGGCGATAGTTTCTACGCCACCTCTGTTTAGATGTTTATAATTATCAAACTGTTTGGCATCTGGATCAACTATTACATTGGCAACTTCTCCTGCATAGCCCTTATGGCCCTGCACTACCTTGCCGTTAATTACTAAGGCTCCACCGATACCGGTTGAATGAGTCAAGTAATAAACCACATTATAGCCTTTACCAGCACCCAGCCAGGCTTCTGCCAGACCAGCTACATTGGCATCATTTTCCAGAATTACTTTCTTGCCGGTAGCCTTAGAGATTACATCGGCAAATGGATAGCCTTCACAGCCTGGAATATTGGTTGCCATAGTAATGGTGTTAGTCTGTCCATCTACTGGTCCCGGGATGCCTACGCCAATACCTTCAACATCGCTTAAATCAAACTGAGACAGAAGCTCAATAATGTTGCCGGTAATTTTTTCTGGCCCTTCCATGCCGTGAGAATCGGCAATTACTGTCTGAAGAATTTTTCCTTCTTCATCAATCTTGCAGACTCTGACGTTGGTTCCGCCCAAATCGATTCCTACATAATACTTCATAAAATTATCCTGTACTCCTTTTTTAGTATTGTTTTAACATTTCTATTTTACTATGAGACAAGAAAAAACCATCATCTAAATTGATGGTTTTCTTAATACTTCTTTACAACTACACCTATACCCTTACAGCCTGGACCAACATGTGAAAGAATTGAACAAGGAAGGGCGTTATAGTAAACATTCGAATAAGGGAAAGACTCCTGTACAGTTTTAGTCCATTCAGCTATTTCTTCCTGTTCCTTAAGCGTTCCGGCTGTCATCACCTGAATGTTTTCTTTAGGCACATCCTTAAAACGGGTGTTTATATCATTTTCCAGTGCTTCGATCATTTTTCTTTCGCAGATCTTAAGTCCCCTGCACTTGGCATAGGCATCGATCTTTTCGCCCTGTATGGTCAGTATTGGCTTGATATTTAAAAGCGAACCCAGGAAAGCTGATGTTGAACCCAGACGGCCTGAACGCTGCAGATACTTTAAATCCGAAACAGTGATATAGATACTGCAGTCCATGCCTGTCTGTTCCAGATATTCCGCAATCTCTTTTCCGCTTTTGCCCATATCCGCCATTGCCCTGGCTTCAAGCACCGATTCTCGCTGTGGCACAGAAATACGATGATTATCCACTACTATTACCCTGCCCTCATAGCCTCTGGCCAGACCTCTGGCATTTTCACAGGAGCCACTTAAACCGCTGGTCATCGGGATATGTACTACTTCATCATATTCATCAAGAATATCATCCCACATTTCCATCAGGGAACCAGGTGAAGGCTGAGAGGTAGTTGTTTCAGTGCCTTCTTCCATCATTTTATACATCTCATCCAGCGAAATATCTATACCCTCCAGATAAGTTTTTTCATTTACTATTACTGGCATAGGCAATAGAAATATTCCCATTTCCTTAGCTTCCTTAGCATTAATACCACTGTTGGTATCCGTCATAATCGCAGTTTTCATAATAACTTCCTATTCCTTAATAAACAACGTGATACAATTGTATCGAATTAAGATAAACAGTACAACTAAAATTCTGAGTCAATTAATCGAGGATCTGTCTCATCAGGTAAAAATATGGATAAAAGAAAAATAGCCAATCAGAAAGTAAAAACCAATATTACTTCTGCCTTATTTGAACTGCTCAAAGAAAAAAGTATTTCCGAAATCAGCATCACTGAAATAATCAATAAAGCTCATGTAGCCAGAGCCTCCTTTTACCGTAACTACTCATCCAAAGAATCGGTTATCACCACCCTGATACAGGATATACTTAATGAATACCATGAAGAAATCAAATTTGAAGATGGGAACTTCTACACCTATGAAAATATCTACAAAAGCTTCAAATGCTTCAAAAAATATGAAAGCCAGGTCCTGGACCTTCATCGCTTTGGCTATGGATCAATACTTCTGGACATGCTCAATCAGTTCCATGAATATATAGCTGGTGACATGCATTTCAAGTCAATTGAAAGATATGAACTCTACATCTATATCGGCGCATTATATAATACAGCCCTGATCTGGCTGCAGTCTGGCGCCAAGGAAAGCCCTGAAGAACTGGCTGAACTATTTGTCAGAGCTTCCAAAAAAAGAGAAGAATCTTAAATCCTTCTCAAATATTCCTTTATTACTGGCCTTATTGGATCAGAAATCAGAGATATATCTATTTCCTCAGGCTTAAAGAAAGCATATTCTTCCATTTCATCCTTTTGAAGCACTATATCTCCATGATACTTATGACAAAGATAGATAATCTCAATATTGGATACCTCATCACCATTTGGATAAATATAATGAGCTTCCTTGCCTGAATTAATCATAAAAAACTCAATTTCATCCGCCGTTAAGCCAAACTCCTCCTTAAGTTCTCTTAAGGCACAGTCCTCTACTTTTTCATCTATCTCAACCGAACCACCCGCATAGCCCCAAAGATGATTGTCACATCTTTTGCCCAGCAGCATTCTTCCTTCTTTATCTATCACGATAATTGAGGCAGCACACTGAATAATAGTATCATGACCTATTTTTTCTCTTAAACTTTTAATATATTCTTTCATTAATACAATTCTAATATCTGTTCTAAGAGCTCATCAAGCTGATATCTGTCATTTTTCTTAAAAGAACCATTAATTGTAACTTCTTTTGTAAAGAAAGAAATCTCCTTATTTTCTTCAAGTTTCTTCTTCATAGCCTTGTTTGCTAAAGGAGCCCAGGAACCACTCTGTATCAAAGCTACATTTCTCTTCTGGAAATTTCTCTCATTTAAAGACTCAATAAAAGTCTTCACACAGGGAAACATATCACCATTATAGGTACTCGAGCCAATAACCAGCGTATCATATCTGAAGGCATAGCTTAAAACCTTATGAACATCACTAAGAGCCAGATTAAATATCTTTACATCAATACCCTTTTCCTTTAATTTATCATAGAGGTATTCACAGGCTTTTTTATTATTTCCATAAATAGAACCATAGGCAATAACAACACCCTTCTTCTCACTCTCATAAGAAGACCATTTATCATAGAGATTTACATAATGATCTATATTATCCTCCAGGACCGGTCCATGCAGGGAACAGATATTATCAATCTTTACTCCATTCAGCTTCTTTAAAACGCTCTGAACCTGATTACCATATTTACCGACAATGCCAAAATAATATTCCGCTGCCTTATCATCCCACTCACCTTCCAGATCAAACCTGCCAAAGGCATCAGCTGAAAACAGTGTCTTAGAATATTCATCATAGCTCATCATAACTTCAGGCCAGTGAACCATAGGCGAA
>JBJFHC010000182.1:0-1491 GCA_051893275.1 Erysipelotrichaceae bacterium
GAGTCTCAGCAGGATAAGTCTAAGCCTAATATGTTTACGAAAATTCTGACTGAAAATTGGAAAAAGTAATTGACAACGGTGGTGTTTTGAGTCGATAATAAATATGGTTATTGGCTCTGGTTGATAACTTTTTTAATACAAAGAAAGAGGTGGTTTCTTGAAAGACAAGAAGAAGGTTATCCTGATGTGCAGTGAATGCCTGTCAAGGAATTACACAACTAACAAAAATAAGAATTCAGCTGAGAGGCTGGAACTGAATAAGTTTTGTCCAAGGTGCAATAAGCATACTTTGCACAAGGAGACAAAATAGGGAGGGTATATATGAAGTGGTTTTCACCAAGCGCAATTGTAAAGGAAATTTCTAAGATTAAGTGGCCTAAGAAGAATGATCTTTTTACTAATTCGGTTCAGGTACTGATTATTGTGGCATTTTTTGCGGTATTTTTCTTTGCATGTCAGTTTGTTCTGTCTTTAATTCTTAGACTGATGGGGGTTATTGCCTAATGTCACAGGTAGAGAATAAGAAGCAGTGGTATGTTGTTAATACTTATGCCGGTCATGAGAACCGTGTAAAGGAAAATCTTGAGAAGAGACTGGAGACAATGGGCATTTCTGATAATCTGTTCAGAGTTGTTGTTGCCGAGGAAACTCAGATTGAGGTTAAAAATGAGAAGTCTAAGGAAGTTGTCAGAAATATTTTCCCAGGCTATCTTTTTGTTGAAATGATCATGACTGATGAGGCCTGGTATGTTGTAAGAAATACTCCTGGGGTTACCGGATTTATCGGATCTTCCGGAGGCGGTGCCAAGCCTATTCCAGTTAAGGATGAGGAAATTGAGGCAATCTTAAGAAGAATTGGCCAGTCAGACAAGGCCGTTGAGGTATCTTTCAAGGTTGGCGATGTAGTGAAGATTATGTCAGGTCCATTCTCTGGAATGGAGGGTACAATCGAAACAATGAATGATGAGATTCAGGTTGCGACCGTTCTGATTATTCTTTTTGGTAGAGAGACTCCTACTGATATTGCGTATATCGATCTGGCTCCTGCACTTTAAATTGATGACTAAAGGGATTATTTATCCCTTTTCTTTATGAGGTTTTATGTATAAGTATATTTTCTGTGATCTTGATGGTACACTTTTTGATGATAATAAGAAAATCAGTGATGCAAACCTGAAGGCTGTTGAAAAAGCCAGACAGGCTGGTGTTAAGTTTGCAGTATGTACCGGGCGTCTTCCTTTCTGTTTTGTGGATTATATTAAGCCACTGGTCAGCGAGGATTATATCTGTGCCAATGGTTCACTTGTTCATTTTAATAACAGAGATATTGTTGACAATCATCTAAGCTATGAGGATTCTCTGCTTCTTCTTAAGTATGCTAAAGAAAAAGATCTGTGTTTAAGGATTTTTACAGCTGATTATTTATATATTGTCAATGATACTCACATGCCCTGGTCATATAAAAATCAGATGACTGTAGATATTGATGAG
>JBJFHC010000182.1:1591-11488 GCA_051893275.1 Erysipelotrichaceae bacterium
GGCTGATGTAATATGTCCTTTGGATAATAACCATGATGCAGTTGCCTGGGTAATAAAACGCTATGTTTTTGGTGAAGAATGTTAAAAAAGTCTTTACTTTATGGTAAGTTTGTAGGATAATAATACGGCATCAATATACCATAGACAGTAACGGGGAAGATCCTTAAAAATGTTACCGAGGTAAAGATCGAAAGTGATTTTTGTAACCTTTGTCTGTGGGCAAAGGTTTTTTATACCTTAAGTATATAGATGTTAGAAAGAGGAGTTATGAATCAAAACGTATTAAGTGCAAAGCAGGCAGTTGTAAGCGAGATTTCAGAAAAACTGAAGAATTCTGAGTCAACTGTTGTTGTGGAGTACCGTGGCTTAACTGTTGCGGAAGTAACAGAATTAAGAAGAAACCTTCGTGCTGAAAATGTAGAAATGAAGGTCTACAAGAACACAATGGTGGAAAGAGCTGCGGAAGAATGCGGTTATTCAGAACTTAAGGACGCTCTTAAGGGACCAAACGCATTCGCATTCTCAACAGATGCAACCGCACCTGCAAGAATCTTAGCCAACTTCGCTAAGAAACATGAAGCGCTAGTGCTGAAACAGGGTATCGTTGAAGGCAAGGTAGTAAGTGTTGAAACAATCAAAGAACTTTCTGCACTGCCAAACAGAGAAGGTATGCTGTCTATGCTGTTAAGCTGCTTACAGTCACCAGTTTCTTCATTTGCCAGAGCCGTTAAGGCGGTTGCTGATGCAAAGGAAGGCGCACCTGCACCTGCTGCAGAGTAATTGTTAAAAATTAAGAAAGAAAGAGGAAAAAACAAATGGCAAAATTATCACATGAGGATATCTTAGCATATCTTGAAGAAGCTACAATTCTTGAATTAAATGATTTAGTAAAGGCAATCGAAGAGAAGTTCGGTGTTTCTGCTGCTGCACCAGTTGCTGTAGCTGCTGCTGCACCAGTTGAAGAAGCTGGTCCTTCAGTTGTTACTGTAACTTTAACTAGCTGGGGTGAAGCTAAGACTGCTGTAATCAAGGTAGTTAAGGAAATCACTGGTTTAGGCTTAGTTGAAGCTAAGGGCTTAGTCGATAAGTGTCCATCTCCTATTAAAGAGAACATCAGTGTAGAAGAAGCAGAAACTATCAAGAAGAAGTTAATGGACGCAGGAGCATCTGTAGACGTTAAGTAATTAATGCCTCATTATTTTACTGATAATAGTAACTTGAAGTCTGATCGAAAGGACTTCAAGTTCTATTTCGAAAATGAGATTTTTAATTTTACTACCGATAATGGGGTTTTCTGTAAATCAGAAGTCGATTACGGCAGTTATCTTCTTATAAAAACTGTCTATAAGCTGCAGCTTGGTAAAAGTCTGCTGGATCTGGGTTCAGGTTATGGGCCTATTGGCATAGTAGTTAAGCGCTTTAATCCAGATATTGAGATTGATGCGGTTGATGTGAATCCAAGAGCGGTAGAGCTTAACAGGCTTAATGCAGTTAGTAACAGTACTCCAATTGAAGTTTATTTATGTGAAGATATTCTTACTTTAAATAAAAGTTATGACAGCATCTTGCTTAATCCGCCCATTAGAGCGGGCAAGAAGGTGATATATAGCCTCTATGAGAAATCAAATATGATTTTAAACAATGGAGGCTGTTTGTATATCGTTATTCAGAAGAAGCAGGGTGCTGAATCTTCATTTAATAAGCTGAAAGATTTATTTAGTGATGTTAAGGTTATAGCCAAGTCAAAGGGCTATCAGATTATACAGGCAATTAAATAATCTACACTTTGTTTAATTTAATAGAAAAGGACGGCGCATTAATGGAAGAAAAACAATCTTATCATATTGTTGAATCGGGAAGACACTCTACTCGCCGTGATTATTCCAAGGTATCTGGTGCCCTGGAATTGCCAAACTTAGTAGAAATTCAAACAGACTCTTTTGAATGGTTTAAAAACCAGGGTATAAAAGAGGTTTTTGAAGAGATATACCCTATTCAAAACTACGGCGGAAATATTCGATTAAATCTTCTGAGCTATGAATTTAGACCTTCGAAATATGACGTCGCTGAATCAAAGTATCGTGAGATTAACTATTATGCTTCGCTTTATGCCAACATGGAGCTGGAGATAATAGATGAAGATACCGGTGAAGTTATCACCAAAAGAGAAGAGGTATTTTTAGGCGATTTTCCAATGATGACACCTACTGGCACATTCATTATTAATGGTGCTGAGCGTGTTATTGTTTCGCAGATTGTCAGATCACCTGGTGCATATTTTGATATTAATTCCGACGATAAGACCGGAAGAGATATTTTTGATGGTGAATTAATACCTTCCAGAGGAACCTGGCTGGAGTTCATTACTGATGACAAGAAGAACGCTCTTGGCAGAATTATGAACATGTCAGTGGACAGAAAGCGTAAGATTTTATCGACTATTCTGTTAAAGACTATTGGTTTCTCTTTAAATCCTGAAAAGGGAGAAGACGCATTTGATACTTCTAAGATGCGTACTTTCTTAAGTGCTCTTGGTCTGCATGTTTATGATGATCTGATCAATCAGAACGATGACCGTGAGTTTTTAAATATTTATGAGGCTTTATATACAAGTTTCTTCGGCGGTTACGAGGAGATTGTAAATACGCTTCAGGCTGATAAGACTAAGACTCTTGATGCTGCGCTTCTTGAAATGCACAAGAACCAGAAGCAAGATGAAGTGCCAACTATCGATGGTGCCAAGTCTTTGATGAACGCAAAGTTTTTTGATCAGAAGAAGTATGATCTGACTAATGCCGGAAGATATAAGCTGGGCAGGAAACTCAATGTTATTGATAGAATTGAGCATCATGTCTTAGCTCAGGATCTTTATAAGGCTGATGGTTCACTTCTGATGAAGAAGGGTACACTGGTTGAAAAGGCTGAGCGTAATATTTTAAGAGAAGAGCTGACTAAGGGAAGTCATGTTGAGGCTTTCCCATTTAAGCATCAGTTCTCTCATCCTACCGTGGTAGAAGTAAGCACTGTCGATAAGCTGGCGCTTGTAGGCAGAATTCTGGCTAATGATGTTGAGTGCGGTTCTTTAACTGTAGAGATGGGTACATGTCTAAGTGAAAAGGATATCGAGGCTCTCTCTGCTGCAGTGGAAAAGGTAAGCGTTTATACCGGAATTATTTCAAGACCTGTAGTTCTGACAGCTGAAAACTTTAATGCGGTTCTTGACTATGGTCAAAGACTGTTTGTGTTAGGCCGTCTGAGCGATGAAAATGGCGATGTTATGGTGGAAGATGATCTGGCAATGCCAAGATATATTCCAGATGGCGATGTATATATTCTGATGGCCGATAAGGAAAATGCGGTTCGTGAAAGAGTCGCAAAGGGCGATAAGATTACGGCATGGCTTGTGGGAAGTGCCAACCAGGTTGTTGAGATTGAACAGCCTGAAGTTGAAGATTCTACTATCCGCTTAATCGGTATTGATCCGCTGAATAATAAGAGATGTATCACTATTTCCGATATGATCGCTCTTTATTCTTATATGCTGTCTTTAATTGATAATGTTGGTTCTACTGATGATATTGATATGCTTGGCAACAGGCGTATCAGAACTGTTGGTGAGCTGATTCAGAATCAGTTCCGTATCGGTCTTTCCAGAATGGAAAAGGCAGTTAAGGAGAAGATGTCAATCATCGAAGTTGAAACAGCTACTCCTAAGACTCTTACCAACAACAGACCATTATCTGGTGCCATTAAGGAATTCTTCTCATCTTCACAGCTTTCACAGTTCATGGATCAGCAAAATCCTTTGGCTGAGCTTACAAATAAGCGTCGTATTTCGGCCTTAGGTCCTGGTGGTCTTACAAGAGAAAGAGCTGGTTTCGAAGTTCGAGATGTTCATAATTCGCACTATGGACGTATCTGTCCAATTGAGACTCCAGAAGGTCAGAATATCGGTCTGATTTCTTATCTGACTTCTTATGCCAAGGTTAATAAGTATGGTTTCATTGAGACTCCATACCGTAAGGTTTTAAAGGATGGCACTGTCACTGAGGATTATATTTATCTTTCAGCTGATGATGAGAATGATTACATCATTGCCCAGGCCAACGAAGTTATGGATGGCCGTCTGGTTAATGAACAGGTTGTTGCCAGAAAAGCTGGTGAAACTATCATGGCCAGAAGAGAAGATGTTGAGCTGGCTGACGTATCACCTAAGCAGATTGTTTCAGTGGCTGCCGGCTGTATCCCATTCTTGGAAAACGATGATGCTTCCCGTGCCCTGATGGGTGCCAACATGCAGCGTCAGGCTGTACCTCTTTTAAACCCTCACTCTCCATTTGTTGGAACAGGTCTTGAGACTAAGATTGCCAGAGACTCTGGTACAGGTCTTATCTGTAAGACTCCTGGTATTGTAACTTATGCTGATTCACGTACAATCATGGTTGCGGGTGATGATGGTGAGGAACATGAATACCGTCTGGAGAAGTTTGAAAGATCAAATGCCGGTACCTGCATTAACCAGAGACCTATCGTTAAGAAGGGCGATAGAGTTGAATATGGCGAAGTCATCGGTGATGGTCCTTCAATGGAAGATGGTGAACTGGCATTAGGCCAGAACGTTACTATCGCCTATATGACATGGCATGGCTATAACTATGAGGATGCCATCATCATGTCTGAGCGTATGGTAAAGGATGATGTTTATACATCTATTCATATTGATGAATATTCAATAGAGAAGCGTAAAACTAAGCTTGGTGATGAAGAAATCACCAGAGATATTCCAAATGTTCAGGAAGGCGCATGCCGTAACCTGGATGGACGCGGCATCGTTATGGTTGGTGCTGAGGTCAAGGAAGGCGATATCCTGGTAGGTAAGGTTACACCTAAGGGCCAGTCTGATGCTTCACCAGAAGAAAAGCTGCTGCTGGCAATCTTTGGCGAGAAGTCTCATGAAGTTAGAGATAATTCTCTGAGAGTTCCACATGGCGGTGCCGGTATTGTTCAGTCAATCCGTATCTTTAAGAGAGAGGATGGCTATGATATGCCTCCAGGCGTTACTGAGGTTATTAAGGTTTATGTTGTTCAGAAACGTAAGATTTCTGAAGGTGACAAGATGGCCGGAAGACATGGTAACAAGGGTGTTATTTCAAAGATTCTGCCTGTTGAGGATATGCCTATCATGCCAGATGGTACGCCAATCGATATTATGTTAAATCCATTCGGTGTTCCTTCGCGTATGAATATCGGTCAGGTTCTGGAAATTCATCTTGGTATGGCTGCCAAGACACTGGGTGTTAAATTCGCAACTCCAGTATTCGATGGTATTACCAATGAGGAATTAATGGATATTATGAAGGAAGCCGGTTCTACCAGGGATGGCAAAGTCGTTCTAAGAGATGGCAAGACTGGTGAACCTTATGATGAGCGTATTTCCGTAGGTGTCATGTATATGATCAAGCTGGCACACATGGTCGATGATAAGCTGCATGCCCGTGCAACTGGTCCATATTCGCTGGTTACACAGCAGCCATTAGGCGGTAAAGCTCAGAATGGTGGTCAGAGATTCGGAGAAATGGAAGTTTGGGCTCTTGAAGCTTATGGTGCTGCTCATACCCTGGAAGAAATTCTGACTGTTAAGTCTGATGATATTGATGGACGTACCAAGACTTATGATGCGATTATCAAGGGTAAACCAATTCCTGAGCCTGGTATTCCTGAGTCATTCAACGTATTGAAGAATGAACTTATGGCTTTAGCTGTTGATGTACAGATGCTCGATAGCGAGGGTCATGAGGTTAAGGTTTCAAGAGAAGAAGATGGTGACGCTCCACGTGGCCAGATGGTAGAAGATACCGAAGGCCTGACTGTAAGAGACACAATCGATGAGCCTGAAGATGTAAATGAGGCCGTTATGGGTCTTGATGATGAATTTTAAGGAGGTAAGTTATGGCAAATAATAAATTTGAAGCTATCAAAGTTAATTTAGCCTCTCCTGAAAGAATTCTTGAGTGGTCTCATGGTGAAGTTACAAAGCCTGAAACAATCAACTATCGTTCGCAGAAGCCTGAAAGAGATGGTCTGTTCTGTGAAAGAATTTTCGGTCCAACCAAAGACTGGGAATGTTACTGTGGTAAGTACAAGAAGGTACGTTACAAGGGCGTTGTGTGTGACAGATGTGGTGTTGAAATCACTAAGTCATCAGTAAGAAGAGAGCGTATGGGACATATTTCCCTGGCTTCTCCAGTAGCTCATATCTGGTATTTAAAGGGTATTCCTTCCAGAATGGGTCTGGTACTCAATATTTCTCCTAAGACTCTGGAGGAAATTGTTTATTTCGTTACCTGGGTTGTAACCGATCCTGGAAATACTGATCTGCAGTATAAGCAGGCTATGTCGGAAATGGAAGTAAGAAACTACCAGGCATTATATGGCGCCGATTCATTTAAGGCAGCAACTGGTGCTGAGGCAGTAAGAACATTGCTTGAGCAGACTGATATTTTAAAGGAAAAGGAAGAAATCGTTAAGGAGCTTGAAAAGGCTCAGGGCGATAAGCGCAAGAAGCTGATTAAGCGTCTGGAAACTGTTAACGCCTTTGTAACATCTGGCAATAAGCCTGAATGGATGGTTCTTACTGTTCTGCCGGTTATTCCACCAGATTTAAGACCAATGCTGCAGCTGGATGGCGGAAGATTCGCTACCTCTGATTTAAACGATTTATACCGTAGAGTTATTACCCGTAACACCCGTCTGAAAAGACTTTTGGAAATGGGTACGCCAAATATCATCGTACAGAACGAGAAGCGTATGCTTCAGGAAGCTGTCGATGCTTTAATTGATAATGGACGTCGTGGCAATCCGGTTAAGGGTTCAGGAAACAGACCACTGAAGTCTCTGTCACACTCTTTAAAGGGTAAGCAGGGCCGTTTCAGACAGAATCTGCTGGGTAAGCGTGTTGACTTCTCTGGACGTTCAGTTATCGCGGTTGGACCAGATCTGAAGATGTATCAGTGTGGTCTGCCAAGAGAAATGGCAATTCAGCTTTATAAGCCATTCGTAATTAATGAACTTGTGAATCTGAAGATTGCCGGTTCAGCCAAGGTTGCGGAGAAGATGATTGAAAGATTCGATCCGCAGATCTGGGATGTTCTTGAGGAATTAATGGATAATCATCCAGTATTCTTAAACAGAGCGCCTACTCTGCACAGATTAGGTATCCAGGCCTTTAAGCCAAAACTGGTTGAAGGTAGAGCTATCCGTCTGCATCCATTAGTATGTACTGCGTTTAACGCGGACTTCGATGGTGACCAGATGGCCGTGCATCTTCCTTTATCAGAAAAGGCCAGAGCTGAAGCTGAAATATTGATGCTGGCAAGTAACAACATCTTAGGTCCTAAGGATGGTAAGCCTATCGTTACTCCTTCACAGGATATGGTTCTTGGTAACTTCTATCTGAATATGGAAGAAACCAAAAAGGAATTCCAGGAAAAGGCTGATTTCTTAGAGGCTTTAGGTGACTCTGAAGCAGCTGCAATGTGGAGAAGATTTGGTGATAATGAGGGTCATGTTTATAAGGATCTGAATGAAGCACTGATGGCTTATGCCAATAAGCAGGTTCATCTGCATACCAGAGTGGCAATTCCAGCCAAGAGTCTGAAAAAGACTTGTTTCACCAAGGAACAGGAAGAGAAGTATCTGATTACGACAATCGGCAAGCTGATTTTCAATGATCAGTTCCCACCTGATTTCCCTTATATTAACTATGTAACTCCTGAGACTTTAAAGGCTGTACCTGATTCATACTTTACTGAAGTTGGTTCAGATATTAAGCAGGTTATCAGGGAGAGAAAGATTGCACCTGAATTTAAGAAGAAGGATCTTTCCAATGTTATTGCGGAAGTATTCAACAGATACCAGACTAATGGTTCAAGTGAAATTCTCGATAACATCAAGGATTTAGGTTTTGAGTATTCAACAGTTGCCGGTATGACAGTATCGCTGTCAGATATTAACGTAGCTCCTAACAAGGAGAAGTATGTGAAGGCAGCCAAGGAGAAATCTGATGTTCTGCAGAGTCTGCTCAAGAGAGGTTTACTGACTCCTCCTGAGTGGGAAAAGCTGTTCTCTAAGCTTTGGGATGAAACCAAGAACGCGATTGGTGATGAAGTAATGGCATCTTTACCAAGAAAGTCACCGATTAACATGATGGCTGTTTCTGGAGCCAGAGGTAATAAGTCACACTTTACTCAGCTGGCAGGTATGAGAGGTCTGATGGCCCGTCCTGTACAGTCTAAATCTAAGGAATATCAGCCTTCAATTATTGAGGTTCCTATTTATTCTTCATTCCGTGAGGGTCTGAACGTATCTGAGTTCTTTATTTCTACTCACGGTGTAAGAAAGGGTCTTACTGATACAGCCTTAAAGACAGCTGAATCTGGTTATCTGACTAGACGTCTTGTCGATGTTTCACAGGATGTGATCATTATGGAAGATGACTGCCATACTGACCAGGGCTATTATGTTGAGGCTATTATCGACAGAAAGAATAACTCAGTTATCGAGAAGTTCGAGGATCGTATCATCGGCAGATATTCTGCGCAGGATGTAACTGATCCTAATACTGGCGAATTAATCGTTGGCCGAAATGAATTTATCGATGAGGCTATTACTTCTAAGATTCTTAATGCCGGTATTACTGGCATGTCAATCAGAAATACATTTACCTGCCGTTGTAAGGATGGTATCTGCCGCAAGTGTTATGGACGTAATATGGCAACCGGCAAGCTGGTTGAAAATGGTGAGGCTGTAGGTATTATGGCTGCCCAGTCAATTGGTGAACCAGGTACTCAGTTAACAATGCGTACCTTCCATACCGGTGGTGTTGCCGCTGCTGGTGATTCGGATATCACTCAGGGTCTTCCACGTGTAGAAGAACTGTTCGAGGCAAGATGTCCTAAGCGTCCGGCTGTACTGGCCAAGATCGATGGTGAAATTACTGCCATTAATGAGCTTGAGAACAAGACTTATGAAGTAGTTATTACTAACGAAGCTGAGTCTATTCCTCATAAGCTGGGTATTACTCAGACAGTGCGTTCATTCATGGGTGTTGGCTATAAGGTCAAGGCTGGTGACAAGCTTACTGAAGGTAATATCGATCCTAAGGAACTTCTGGAAATTGCCGGTGTACAGGAAGTACAGCAGTATATTCTGAAGGAAGTTAAGAAGGTTTATGCCGCTGCCGGTATTGATATTTCGGATAAGCACGTTGAGATGATTATCAGACAGATGCTTAAGAAGGTTATCATTATTGAACCAGGTGATTCTGAATTCTCAGCTGGTCAGGGTGTTAACTTAAGAAAGCTGACCGCTATTAACACTAAGCTGTTAATGGAAGGTAAGATTCCAGCTAAGTTTGGACCTCTGCTGCAGGGTATTTCGAAGGCATCAGTTGAAACTGAGTCATTCTTATCAGCTGCATCATTCCAGGAAACTACTAAGGTTCTGACTGATGCTGCGGTAAACGGCAAGGTTGATACACTGTTTGGTATCAAGGAAAATGTAATTATCGGTAAGTTGATTCCAGCTGGTACTGGTTCGAAGTTTGATCGTGAGTCTACAAGACTTATTAATGAAAGAGCTGCTGAGCTGGATGCCGAAAGGGAGATGAAAGCTGAAGAAGCCAAGGAGGATCTGGGTTTACCGGCATCTGTAACTGGTGATGATTATATGGAAGACGATTCTTCAGAAGCCATTGAAGAGTCTGCTGAATAATAATTATGAAAGATCAGGTTATGCCTGGTCTTTTCTTTTGCCTGGATATTTATTACACAAATGTGTAATATTGTCCTTTGTATCTTTGGAATATTAAATTTAATATATTTAATTATGGATAAGAAT
>JBJFHC010000183.1:0-2836 GCA_051893275.1 Erysipelotrichaceae bacterium
TTTTTCAACATTCATATTTGGAAATATGGCATAGTTCTGGAAAACCATGCCGATATTACGCTTAGAAGGATCAATATCGTTTATTCTGGTTTCCCCAAAATAAAAATCGCCTCCCTCGATACTGTTAAAGCCGGCAATCATTCTCAACAGTGTAGTCTTACCACAGCCAGATGGACCAAGGAGGGTGAAAAACTCACCCTCCCTGATATCCAGTGATAAGTTAGAAATGATTGTCTGCTGATCATATTTCTTCACAGCATTTCTGATTTTGATATACTTACTCATATTCTAACCTCACAAAATTAATTATTGCTTAGAATTATTGAGCATTATTGAACATTTCTGTCCACTTAGCCTGCCATGCCTTCTTGTTGGTACCGCAGAGTTCCATATCCTCATACTTAACATTGATTTCAGAGAACGGAGTCATTTCCTTGGCTGTATTAGAAATACTAGGATTTACAGGTCTTGCGGTAGTCTTGGCGATTTCAGCCTGACCCTCATCAGAAATAATCCAGTCAACAAATAATTTAGCATTTTCCATATTAGGAGCATTCTTAATGATTGCCACACCAGCTGGCAGCCATACAGCACCTTCTTCAGGATAAACAAGCTTAACATTTGTAGCGCCATCAACTAACAGTGATACACATGGATCTTCATAAGAAACACCAACTACATATTCACCAGCAACTACACCTTTATAGATAGCTGAAGAAGAAGATAACATAATGCCATTCAGATTATTGATAAACTGACCAACCCATTCCCAGGCAGCATCATCATATGGTTCATTACCCATAACTAACAGCATATTAGTCAGCTCAGCCCAGGCACTTGAAGAGTTTGCAGGGTCACCCATCGCAATCTTGCCAGCCAGCTCAGGTCTTAAAAGATCGGCATAGCCCTTGAATTCATCAACATTCAGACCTAATTTCTCATATTCTTCAGTATTGATTAATAAAGCAGCTGAGCCATCAAGACAATAGTGAGTAGTGATTCCATTGAAATTCTGGTATGCTTCAGGAAGATTCTCATCACCCTTGGCAACATATGGTTCAAACAGAGGAACATAGTCAGCATTATAAGAGTTTGCATAGTTCATGCCACCATACATAATATCAGCCTGAGGATTATCCTTTTCAGCTGAAATTCTTTCCAGACACTCACCAGTACCGGCAGATACTACCTGTACATTGATTCCATACTTCTCACCAAAAGTTTCACATACTTCGATAAGCGCATCAGAGTTAGGCGAATAAATGATCAGATCGCCACCACCGACTGTGACTTCATCGCCACCATCAACAACAGGTTCATCTTTCTTGCCACAGGCAGAAAGCGATAAAACCATCAGCAGTGCCAGTAAAACAGTTAATATTTTTTTCATTCTATCTCCTTTTGAGGTTTTCAGATTTTACCTCATCGTTACTCTCATTTTACCTCAATTTTAAAAAAATGAAAGCGCATTCATATAAATAATACATTTATCTGTACATTGTCAGAAAATTAGCATTCCAGCTCATCGCCCAGTATATTTATCTACACTCCTTTCCAGTTCATTCCATACAGTATGTTCACTGTCACTTTCTTCAAATATCCTTTTAAAGTCATTATTCAGTGCACTCATTTCCTCCACCGCATTCATCGCATGATCGCTGGCACAGATTTTACCCAGGGGTGTATAACACATCAGCTTATACATTATTAAACATAGCCTTCTATAATTCTGGCTCTCATAGCCCTGGTCTGACTCTGGAAGAATACTTCTGCCACTTTTCTCAATTGCCCGATAACCCTCAATACTGGCATCGATTACTTTATTCAGATACTTATTATCATTCTTAATTCTGGAAAGCTTCCCATCAGCCCGATAACAGGCAAAAGCTGCCGGAAGCACAAAAGCGCCGTGGCATAAAAGATAATCCTCCATATTCGATTCATAGCTTACCTTATATTCTGTACCGGCAAATATTTCCTTAATCAGCTTCTCATTAGACTCAGAATTCTTCAGCTGACCAATGGTAATCTTCTTTAAATCAATACCGACAATTCTATCCTTTTCCCTGTGCCCGGCACTGGAGGCAAAGGCAAACATCACATTCTTATCGCTAAGTAACGAAGCATAATAAGAAGCCTTAACATTATTGCCGACAAATACAATATTATTACTCTGATTTGCTTTCAGAATATCAATAATACTGTCAAGCTGTGTATATCTTAATACTACAAATATTACATCATAGATATCATTTTCCTTCAGTTCATTAATCAGCCTGACTCTACTTACTCTAGTTATAAAACCATTCTTTATCTTCAGACCATTCTTTCTGATAGTATCTGCCCATTCACCTCTGGCCAGCAGCGTTACATCTTTATCAGCTTTAAACAGATTGGCGGCAAGATTCCCGCCCAGAACTCCTGCACCATATATAAGAATTCTCATGCTTCACCTCATAGTTAGCTTTTGCTAACTTAATTATAAACATTCAGGTTATTTTTGTATATAAAAAGATGTTCCCCTATAGAGAACATCTTTAAACCCTAATCTAACTCAAAGGCACCTGTATAAAGCTGATAGTATCTGCCCTGCTTGGCAATCAGATCCTCATGTGAACCTCTTTCAATGATTTCACCATGATCAAGCACCATAATACAGTCAGAATTTCGAACTGTCGAAAGTCGATGAGCAATGACAAACACTGTTCTGCCCTCCATCAGCTTATCCATGCCTTCCTGAACAATAGCTTCGGTGTGGGTATCAATCGAACTTGTGGCTTCGTCAAGAATCAGCACTGGCGGATTGGCAATAGCCGCTCTGGCAATTGCCAGAAGC
>JBJFHC010000184.1:0-2832 GCA_051893275.1 Erysipelotrichaceae bacterium
ATATCCAGATAGGCATTTCTGTCCTGTTCCTCTTTCTGGGTAATAGCCTCAACACCATAGGTGCGTCTTAACATATCCGCAAAGCCCTGAGATCCCAGTATAAAATCCAGCATCGGATTAAAATGCATAGTGCCCTGAGAAGAAACCATTCTTTTCAGTACACGCTGCTTAAGTTCCTCAACTTTGGCTTCATTTTCTTCTATCTGAGCTTCCAGATCGGCAATCCTGGCTTCCAGATCAGCAATCTGCGGAACCAGTTCATCTATCTGGGCCTGCAGTTCATCAATATTCGCGCCATATTCGCTGGCCAGGGCCTGAGCCTCTTCCATTGAAGCCTCAGCCTCTTCAATCTGTTTCTGTATTTCTTCCAGCGCATCTTTATGAATCTTTTCACACTCTAAAGCGTTATAATTTGATGAATGATAATCACAGGCATCTCCATCTTCAGCTTTAATAACGGTGTTGTTAAAACACAATGATGTAATCATTATCACCATCAGAAACTGAATACACTTCTTCATCATCTTGTTCTCCTGATAGATCTGGTAACAGATATCCACGACCCTACAATACCAACCAGAACACCAATTAACAGTAAAGCCACATTAAGATAAATCAGGAATGGATAAGGTTGCAGCAGCTTAAATACACCCAGTACCACGCCATTGAAATTATTATAAAGATAATAATAACTCAGGAACATTGCGCCTATCGGTATTAAAGAACCAATAATACCAATGATAATACCCTCGACAATAAATGGCGCACGAATATAGCCGTTTCGGGCTCCAACATTACGCATAATCCAGATTTCCGTCTCACGGGCCTCAATTGTAATATGAATAGTGTTATAAATCAGATAAGTAGCCAGAATAACCAAAGCCAGAACCAGTGCTCCACCGAATATTCTGATCTTATTTAAGGCATCTACCAGCAGATAGGTATTTGATCCGCCATCATGTACTGAATCAATGCCATTTATCTGCTGAATTTCTGTTTTAATAGCCTGCATATTGGCTGTATCATCAAGACTGATTTTATAGGCGTCATGGAAAGGATTATCCTCACGATACAGCTCATAGAAATCACTTAAATCAGGATACTGAGCTACATAATAATCAAACTCTGAATCCTTGGAAATAAATTCCGCATCCGCTACCCCATCAATTCTTTCAATTGCCTTCTCAATCTGGGAAAGCTCAGATTCACTGGTAACACTATAGGAAACAAGAGCCTGAAAAGAAATAGATTCTTCCACTTCTCTTGTAAGTTCATTTAAATTCACGGTAATAATCAGAAAAAGACCAATTAATAATAAAGTAATAGTAACTGAAGCTATAGAAGAAAGCGCCATTGAAAAATGACGGGCTATACCTACAAAGCCTTCCTTAATATGCCTGAAAAATCTTCTAAACATTTTCTTCCTTCTCGAACAGCTTAGCCTGTTCTTTTTCTTCCTTGATCAGTTCCATCTCCTTGGTTTTATCGAGACTTTCCTGTTTCTTCACAATATCATCAATAGTATCATTCATCTTATCAGACACAATATGTCCCTGGTCAATTTTGATTGTACGCTTTGGATGATTTCTGACTATAGCTGCATCATGGGTAACGATAATAATTGTCGTACCCTCTTCTTCATTGATTTTCTCAAATAGTGAAATAATCTCTTCACTGGTTTTTGGATCCAGATTGCCGGTAGGCTCATCCGCAATTAAAACCTTAGGCTTATTGGCAATAGCCCTGGCAATTGCGGTACGCTGCATCTGACCGCCTGAAATCTGACTTGGCAAAGACTTATATTTTTCTCTTAAGCCAACCAGTCTCAAAACTTCTCTTACCCTTTTCTTCAGCTGTTCCTTTGGGGTATCAACTACTTCCAGGGCAAAGGCAATATTTTCATAGACTGTCTTTTTTGGAAGCAGTCTGAAATCCTGAAAAACAACACCAATAGTACGGCGATACATAGGTACCTTGCCGCGTCTTAATTTGCCAACATTAATATCATTTACCATTACTGTACCCTTGGTTGGTACAATCTCGGTATCCAGAAGCTTAATCAGTGTCGATTTGCCAGAACCGGTTGTACCAGTTATATAGACAAATTCACCATCATTAATCTCCAGATTAACGTTGTATAGAGCGTGAACTCCATTATCGTATTTAAACGAAACATTTGTTAACTTTATCATAGATTTTATTATACTATTTCTACTCGTGATATAATACTTAAAAAGAGGTGATAACATGAAACTAATAATGGCAATCGTTTCAAATGATGACACAAATTTTGTAATAAAAGCCCTATATAAAGAAAAATTCCAGGCTACCAAGCTGGCTACAACCGGTGGTTTCCTGTCTAAGGGAAATACAACTTTAATCGTCGGCTGTGAAGATGCAGATGTAAACAAAGTAATTGAAATTATCGGTTCAGAGTCCAAAAAGAGAACGGAAATTGTTCCATCTACCGCTTCCTATGAAGGGGCTGAAATTATTTCTACACCAATTCAGATTACTGTTGGCGGCGCTACAATATTTGTGCTTAATGTTGAACAGTTTGTAAAGCTTTAACGATGAAAAGATATCTGATTATCTTTAAGGGACAGGTACAGGGTGTAGGCTTCAGATGGCGAGTTATGGAAATCTGCGAGTCATTAGGCATTACCGGCAGCGTCAAAAATCTGGACAACGGTGATGTTGAAGCCCAGCTTCAGGGTAATTCTGAACAGCTTGACGCCTTCTTTGCGAAACTGTATAAGCCAACAGGTTTCATCCGTATTGATGACTATTCAATGAAGGCTATACCTGTTAAACCTGAAGAAACAAAATTTA
>JBJFHC010000185.1:0-2823 GCA_051893275.1 Erysipelotrichaceae bacterium
AGTTTTGATTCGCATGCAGAGATACGGGATGTTGTAAGTGGAAGCTTAACTTTACAAGAACTTATTCTGCAAAACAGCGACAGTGTAGTTAATTATGCTGGCGATGAAAATGTACCTAAAATCAGAGTTAATAACAGTGTACTGGATATTTCTAAGGCAGTACTTTTAGCTGATTTTAAGGATTTATATGTTGAAAAGGACGGTATTAGAATAGAAGCCACCAATGTAGAAGCTACCTGGGAGGTTCCAAGTATTAATGAGGAACTGGGATCTATCTATATTCTGCATTATTCTAATGTTCGAGATGTCTATGAACTTATAGTACCGAAAGAAATAGATTATGATAATCATCTGATAACGGCATTTTTTGAGGACTTGAGTCCCGTTGCGGTTTTTTATATTGAGGATGATTCAAGGAGCACAAATTATTTGTTCTGGATTTTACTTTTAATTGTGCTTATGTTTGCGGTATTTATAGTTTCAGGGAAAAAGAAGCATGAACAATAATAAATCAAATGAGGATGTAATTGATCTTCTGGAAGTTTTGATGGTATTGAAAAAGAATATTCTTTTAATACTGTTTTCTACTTTTTTCTGTGTGATTATTGGCTGTTTCTATACTTTTGTGATTGCGACACCAATGTATTCTGCAAGTGCGACTATTTATCTGCATTCTTCAGATCTGAGTTCAACAAGTGAGATTCTGCAGTCTCTGCAGATAGGTTCACAGCTTGCCCCAGACTATGAGGTTGTACTAAAGAGCCGTCCGGTAGTGGAAAGGGTAATTGAGAGTCTGAATCTTGAATGTTCAGTAGGCGAGCTTAACAGTCAGGTTACAATCAGCAATCCCAGCGATACGCATATGATTGTGGTAAAGGTTACCGATAAAGATCCTGAACTGGCCAGTGATATTGCCAATGCCTATATCAAATACGGTATTGAGACAATCAGAGAAATTGACATCAAGGAACCATATATTGTAGAAAGTGCTATACCGAATTATCAGAAGGTCTCACCAGACAACCTGAAAAATCTGATGATTTCGGCACTGATTGGAATTCTGGTGTCCTGTGGCTTTATTGTGGTGAGGATGCTTATAAGTGACAGACTGCAGGGTGATGAGAAGATAGAGCGGGTTCTGGGCGTTCCGGTAATTGCACATATTGCGTTTGATGACTCTCTGAAAATTGAAAAAGGAGGCAAAAAGGATGCAGCTAAACGTACACGTAAATAAGCCTTCAAGAGTGGTAGCGGAAGCTCTGCAGAGTCTTAGAACCAATATTATGTATATGGATGATGTAAATGTTATCAGTTTTACATCAACACTTCCTGATGAAGGGAAATCGGTTATTTCTTTCTATCTGGCCAATGCCTTTGCCTCAATCGGCAAGAAAACCTTATTTATTGACTGCGACATGCGTAAGTCTAAGATAAAAAAGTATTTTTCAATCGAGGAAAGTCAGATCAAGGGTTTATCAGAATATATAACCAGACAGTCAAATGTGTTAATTTATACTACCAACATTGATAATCTGGATATTATCCCAAGCGGCAAGTTTCCACCAGATCCAAGTGGCTTATTGAGCTCCGAAAAATTTGAGACCATAGTGAATGATGCCTATCAGGATTATGATTACATAATAATCGATACTCCACCGGTAATATCAGCCTCCGATGCCAGTGTTGTCGGCAGAATTGCGGATGGAGTTATCTATGTAGTAAGAGATGGCTATCCTAAGGCCAAGGAGACAAAATATTGTGCAGAGACACTTAAAAGAAATGGCTGCCGAATACTGGGGGCTGTAAACAACATGATTCCAGCCAGAGATTCAAGAAACTATTATTACTACTATTATTATGAGAACGAATAAAATACTCATTTTATTGCTGATAGTATTATGTCTTTTCAGTGGCTGTAAAAAGGAAGAAAGGACAGGCAGTTATTACTATGATTATCACCGCAGAGAATATAATAATGGGGTTTATTATTATAATACTGACATCATTAACTTTCTCTTCATCGGTACTGACAATGACATTAATGGTACAGCTCAGGCAGATGCGCTGTTTCTTTTATCGGTAAAACGCTCTTCTAAACAGGCCAGATGTTATCTTATTGACCGTAATACCTATACATTAATCAGAACCTTTGATGAAGAGGGGAATGATCTTGGCTGGAATGAAAACTATCTGTCATTGTCTTATGCCTATGGTAGTTCTTTAAAAAATAGTGTATTGCTTACTTCAGATGCAGTAAGCAGTCTGTTTAATGATATTCCAATATCCTATTATCTGTGTGCAGATATAGATAATATATATCTGTTTCATAAGCTGGTAAAAGAACTGGAGGTTGTTCTTCCTAATGATTCTTTAACGGAGATTGATGGAAGTCTTGTAAAAGGAAGTAGTTATCTTATAACTGAAGATAATGTAGAAGAATACTTAAGATATAGAAATACCGATATTGAAGGGTCGAATATTGAACGTCTTGAAAGACAGAAAGCATATCTTGAAGCATTCACAAGGAAAATCAATGATATTCAGACTGATAAAGATGAATTAATAAGTATACTGGATAAGTTTTTCTGTAATATTGAATCCAGTGAATTAAGTTATTTCATGGAGCTGTTTACTGATCTTGATATTGAGTTTGTCTATCTACCCGGTGAAAACATAAGGGACAGAATTAGAGACAGATTTGTTGTAGATAGAAAAAAACTGGAAGAAGAAATAGTAAATTACTTCTATACTAAATGAACAGGGAACTCATAAGAGTTCCTTTAATTAACTGTGCAACTCCAAATTTGCATAAATTTATGCAGA
>JBJFHC010000186.1:0-2814 GCA_051893275.1 Erysipelotrichaceae bacterium
GACCGGTAGTTACAACCGGTTGATACACTTGCATTGTAGTACTAATCAGTATTTTATACAAGGAGGAAAAATGGCAGTTAAACAGACCGCAGGAAGAAATCAGCTTGGCGAATTTGCTTCAAAATTTGCTCAACTGAATGATGATGTATTATTTGGAGAAGTATGGAGCAGGGAAGAAAAACTCTCACTAAAAATGAGATCAATTATCACTGTTGTATCCCTGATGTCTCAGGGACTGATTGATACTTCGTTTGTTCATCATCTTGAAAACGCCAGAAATAATGGTGTAACTAAAGAAGAAATAGCTGAAATAATTACGCATAATGCCTTTTACGCCGGCTGGCCAAAAGCCTGGGCAGCCTTCAGAGAGGCAAAAGAAGTCTGGAAAGAAGAAAGCGATGACCTGAAACAGAAACACCAGGGCGAAATGATGTTTCCAATAGGTAAAACAAATGATGGCTTTAAACAGTATTTCACCGGAAACAGTTATCTTTATCCTGTATCTGATGAGCAGGTGAAGATGTTCAATGTGACCTTTGAACCAGGCTGTCGTAATTTCTATCATATCCATCATGCCAATAAAGGTGGCGGGCAAATATTAATATGTATTGCGGGTGAAGGATACTACAAAGAAGAAGGAAAAGAAAAAGTGTTAATGAAACCAGGTGACTGCATAAATATACCAGCCGGCGTAAAACACTGGCATGGTGCTAAAGAAAACAGCTGGTTCTCGCATCTGGCAATTGAAGTACCAGGAGAAAATACTTATACCGAGTGGTTAGAAAAAGGAGAAGAATAACTTATGAATTATGTAACATTATCAAACGGCTTAAAGATGCCACAGCTTGGCTATGGCGTATTCCAGGTCTCTAAGGAAGAATGTAAAAGATGTGTTCTGGATGCCCTGGATTCAGGATATCGAATGATCGATACTGCTCAATCATATTTTAATGAAGCTGAAGTTGGTGAGGCTATTGAAGAATCGGGTATTAAAAGAGAAGAACTCTTTATTACCTCAAAAGTCTGGATTGAACACTATGGATATGAGAAGTGCCGGGAAAGTGTACTTGAATCATTGAGAAAACTTAAAACTGACTATATCGATCTGATGCTTCTGCACCAGCCATTCAATGACTATTATGGTGCCTGGATGGCCCTGGAAGAACTTTATGAAGAAGGAAAGATTAAGGCAATTGGTATTTCCAACTTCTATCCTGACAGAATGGTTGATCTTTGTTCATTTGCCAGAATTAAACCGATGGTCAATCAGATTGAAATCCATCCTCATTTTCAGCGTAATGAAGCATTACAGTGGCATAAAAAGTATGATGTTGTCTCTGAAGCCTGGGCACCATTCGGTGAGGGAAGAGGTGGCATCTTTGATTTGCCTGAATTAAAACAGATTGGTGACAAATATAATAAAACCCCAGCCCAGGTCATTCTGCGCTGGCATATCCAGAGAGGTGTTGTGGTAATTCCAAAATCTGCTCATAAAAACAGAATGCAGGAAAATATCGCTGTCTTTGATTTTGAACTAAGTACTGAAGATATGAACATTATTAATTCACTAGATAAAAATACCAGTTCCTTCTTTTCACATCAGGATCCCAATATGGTTGAATGGTTTGTCAAAATGGTTGAAGAAAGGAAGAATAAATAGTGTCTAAAAAAGTACTTGTATTATCGGCCAGTCCCCACAAAAACGGCAACAGCGATATGCTGTGTGATGAGTTTATTAAAGGGGCAAAACAAAGCGGCAATGATGTTGAAAAAATAAGAGTTGCGGCTAAAAATATTGCGGCGTGCCTTGGCTGTTATTATTGTCGAAATCATGATGGAAACTGTATCCATAAAGACGATATGAAAGAAATTATGGACAAAATTATTGAAGCTGATGTAACTGTAATGGCTTCACCTGTCTACTTCTATTCTATCAACGCTCAGCTTAAAGCCCTGATTGACAGAACAGTCTGCCGCTGGACACAGGTCAGAAACAAAGAGTTCTACTATATTGTCACTATGGCCGATGAAGAGGCAGCTTCAGCTGATACCGCTTTGATGTGTCTTAGGGGTTATGCAGATTGTGTAGAAGGGGCAATAGAGAAGGGTGTAATTATTGGCTCTGGTCTATATGAACCCGGCGCAGTAAAAGATACTGTATTTATGAAAGAAGCCTATGAAATGGGCTTAAGCGTTAAATAATAAGCTTTAACTTTTTGAATACTGTAATAAAATAAACCTGAACAATTATGAGTGAATATATTCATGTAAATCATACTTTTGGTCCGGTTTTTAATGAAGAATCAAGAATTCTTATTCTTGGTTCTTTTCCTTCGGTTAAATCAAGAGAAATCAATTTTTACTATGGACATCCAAGAAACCGTTTCTGGCCTTTGATGTCCATTCTTTTTAATGAAGAAATTATTGATAAAAAAGAATTTCTTTTAAGACACCATATCGCTCTTTTTGATGTCATTGAATCCTGTGATATCGATGGTTCTTCTGATTCGAGCATCAGAAATGTAAAGCCGAATGATTTATCTAAAATACTATATAGTTCGAAAATAGAAACGATATTCTTAAACGGATCAAAATCCTGTGAGCTGTATAAGAAATACTGCAAAGATAAATATAATATAGAATATATCAAACTTCCCTCAACATCCCCAGCCAATGCAACGTATTCAATTGATAAACTGCTTAAAGAGTGGCAGATAATCAGACTTCATAAATTATAAAATGAAGAGACAATTAATCGAACATCCTGAAAGCTATGTTTACTATGATGTTCAGAACTAAAGACATCAGAAAAAA
>JBJFHC010000187.1:0-2809 GCA_051893275.1 Erysipelotrichaceae bacterium
CATCTTGCAGGAGCTGCCCTTGATGTGTTTGAGAAAGAACCGCTGGATGAAAATCATCCCATCTGGAAACTGGATAATGTTTTGATTACTCCACATATTGCCGGAGGCATGGATCTGGATACCAATAAAGAGCTGTTCGCTCAGCTGACGATAAATAATGTTGAAGCTTTCATTAATGATACTCCGCTTAAAAATGAAGTAGATTATGAAACTGGCTACCGCAGATATGTACAGGACAGCAATTAAAACTTATTGTTAAAACAGCTGAAATCTGAAAAAAGGTATTGATGGAATAGTCAATACCTTTATTGATTACTGCTGATTAAGATGAATTATTCCTTTGGGGCAAATACGTCTTTGTAGAAATCCATCAGTTCTTCTTCTGTGTCAAAGTTTGCGACATACATGTAGTCACCCATGGCACCAGAAAGGGCAGGGGCTACCGGACAGTCGAAGATCATATTGGTGGCATATTTTTCATAGATTGCGTAGTGGTCCAGCTTATATTCCTTGGAATATCTTCTACCGGCAAAACCACAGTTGGCATGTTTGCCTGAATCACCCATCAGTGTTGAATCATAGGCAATCATGTCAGCATAAATCTTGTATACCGAAGTGGAGTGGGCATAGTTCATCATGCTTGGTGAAATACCACCACTTGGACGCATATTTACTTCCAGAGCTACTACATCATTCTTTTTGCCCAGACCTTCCATATCTTTATTCAGTCTGAAGAATTCAAAGTGAACAAATCTTGACCTGACGCCAAAGCTCTTTAAAGTTGCACGTCCTGCTTTTCTGATGTCTTCAGGAAGTTCCTTGCGGATATAGAAGCTTGAATCAGCGTGGTTGTTTACAACATCTACCAGTGAGTCTAAAGTTACATTTCCTGTTTCAAATAATGGTTCACCTTTAGAATTTACAATGGCATCATAGGAATTTACTGTACCATAAATGTATTCTTCCATGATATATAGTAAGCCATCAATCTTCTTTTCAAAGAAGGTGTCAAGCTGTTTTTCATTTTCAATCTTCCAGGTATCATTTGCACCAACACCATTATCTGGTTTGGCAATAACCGGATAACCAACTTTGGAAGTGAATTCTTTACAGCCTTCCAGAGTTTCTACCAGATAGTATCTGGCTACAGGAATGCCGGCTTCAATATAGTGTTCCTTCATTTTTGACTTAAATTTTACAGCTTCCATATCTTTTGATTTAAAGCCTGAACAGATATTAAAGTCGTCTCTTAAGTGTGAATCTCTTTCCAGCCAGTATTCATTATTTGATTCCAGATAGTCAATCTTTCCGTATTTAAACGCAAAGAAGGCTACCGCACGATATACTTCATCATAGTTTTCAAGTGAAGATACTTTATAGTATTCAGTGAGGGCGTTTTTTAAATCCTGTCTTAATTCACCATAAGGCGCATCCCCAATACCTAAGACATTAAGCCCGTTTTTCTTAAGTTCTACGCAGAACTCCCAGTAGTTTTCCGGGAAGTTAGGCGAGATGAAAATAAAGTTTTTCATATACAGACCCCCTGTTTTGTCTAAAAATATAATAGTATTATAATACTATCGAGGTAAAAATGGTTATTAAGCTAAAAGAATATTTAAGAAAAAAAGAAGAATATACACTTATTGATATTAGAAGTAAAGAAGATTATGAAACCGAACATATTGAAAACTCTATAAACTGCTCAATAGATGAAGCTAAACATTTGAATTTTGTTAAGCCTCTGTTCATCGGATATGAAGGTGATGTTTTTGCTGAAGATACTGATTATCTGGAAGGTGGCTTTGAGGGTTATGTTTTATACAGGGCAGAAAACTCCATTACAAAAAAATACCGCCGTGAGCTCTGGTCCAAGTTTACCAAGGCTGTAAGTGACTATGAACTGATTAAGGAAAATGACTCAATTGCGGTATGCATATCCGGTGGAAAAGATTCAATGCTGATGGCTAAGCTGTTTATGGAACTCCATAAGCATTCTAAAGTTCCTTTTTCGGTTCATTATATTGTGATGGATCCAGGCTACCTGGACTATAACCGTCAGCTCATTATTGATAATGCAGAGAAACTGAATATCCCGATTGAAATATTTGATACAAAAATATTTGATACGGTAGATAATCTTGATAAGTCTCCCTGCTACATCTGTGCCAGAATGCGAAGAGGTTATCTTTATAACTATGCCAAGAATCTTGGCTGCAACAAGATTGCCCTTGGGCATCACTTTGATGATGTGATAGAAACTACGCTGATGTCGATGCTCTGGGGTGGTCAGATTGAGACCATGCTGCCAAAGCTTAAATCGGAAAACTTTGAGGGCATGGAACTGATAAGGCCACTGTACCTTATAAGAGAGGATAACATTATTAAATGGCGTGACTATAATAAGTTTAAGTTTTTAAGATGTGCCTGTCATTTTACCGAGCAAAGCGAAATAAATGAATCAGGTTCCAAGAGATTGGAAACCAGAAAACTGATAAAGAAACTGAAGGAAACCAATCCTCAGGTTGAGATGAATATTTTCCGTTCAATGGAAAATGTGCAGCTTAAAAATGTACTGGGCTATAAGCTGAATGATGTTTATCATTATTTTCTGGGTCAATAACCCAGCGACTAAAGTCGCGGACTTGTAACTCACAAGTCCTTATTGATTAGACTAAGGAGAATATCTAAAAAAAGATACATATCCTACGTTATTTAAGAATAAACACAGGTACCAGGGGATGTATAGCCAAGTCTCTTGCTCTACGGTATATGTTTAAACAATCGTGATGGGTAGCGATAGTGATATATA
>JBJFHC010000188.1:0-6585 GCA_051893275.1 Erysipelotrichaceae bacterium
AGCGATTATTCCCTTTACTATTATGATAATAAGGTTATTTTTTCCAATCTTAGAGCTCTTTCTTTTGACTTTGTGAAGGAAGAAGTGAACTTTGATTTAAAGGATCTTTATTTTCTTTTTGATGTAAAGGGTGGCCAGGGTACATATGAGATTAATGTAGATGTTAACAGACTTAATAATTATTTAAGTGATAAAGTCGATTTTAAAGATATTTCTTTAAAGATAATCTATGATGGTGATGAAATAAAGGATATTATTGTCTATTTATACGGCAGCTATGATTCAAGAAACTACAAAATCAATATGACTTTGGCTATTAAGGAAAGTAAAGACTTTATTCCTCAGAATCTTAAAAATATGATTATTGATAATAAGTATGACATTATAGGTACAGTTAATGAAGATACTGTAAGACTAATTAATTCTTTTATCAGGCTTATACAGAGAGATTATATGGTGTATGATGTTAATGTCAATGCCGATATTGAGATACTTAATATAAATAATAAAATGACCTTCTATCAGTCCAGTGAAGGATCAATTTATGAAAATGGTGATTTCAAGCTTTATTTTGTCGATGGTAAAACCATTAATTCTGATGGTGAGATAATTGCCTATTCCAGTGAACCATTTAAAATAGACGCCGCTTTTGGGGTTATTTACAATATTCTGATTAATGGTAATTTTGAGGGCAGTGGAAATCAATATTCATTTGAGATTGATGAAAGAGGAATAAATGATCTTATCTCGATATTCCTTGAGGATGTTAATCTGGATATATTAAATTTTTCTAAAGGCAAGATGGATATCATTTTAAAAGATGATTCTATTGACAGGATTGAGTTTGATCTGGATGGAAAGATATTAAAGCTTATTGATGCCAATGTATCTATTGATGTGGATGTTGATTATAAGCGTGAATTTAAGTTTCCTGAGAATATAAAAAAATCCCTGTCATTAGACAAGGAATAATTCAAGAATAAATACACAAAGGCAGCAGATTATCGATACATTAAGCATCGATGTACCTTTGTAGGCAACCACAATGCCAAGTATAAGTGCTGCAGCTCCCGCAAGTGGCAAGCTTGTTGCCTCGACGATAGCTGGGAAGGTCATTAAGGATAAGGTTACATAAGGTACATAATAGAGGAACGACTTAATATATCTGTTCTGTATCTTTTTTCTGATTAAGGTAAGAGGCAGTACTCTTATCAGATAGGTTACGCCAAACATAATCAGGATATAAATGTAACGTTTAGGCATCTTCTTCCTCCTTTACCGGGAATAATATGGCAGATGTAAGTGATATTACTATGGTGAGGATGATAATCCTTGTTCCCTCGCTTATTGAGCTGAAAACAGCCAGATTTGAGCTTAAATAACTTAATATGAAGCTGATGACAATAATTCCCAGAATAATTTTATTCTTCTTGGCTGGTGGCACGATAATGCCTAAGAACATGCCATAGAGCGCTACCGATAAAGCCGATACCAGTCTTACTGGCAGAATGTTTCCAGCCAGTATTCCTAAGGCTGTACCAAGTGACCATAACGGTATGGCAACTGCACCAGCTCCATAGCTGTAGAAGGGGTTGAGATCGCCTTCCTGATTAATCGCTATACCAAATATTTCATCGGTTACAAGATACCCAACGCCCATACGATGAATCAGTTTTTCGTTGGGTCTTAGTTTCTGAGAGAGCGAACAGCTCATTAAGAGGTAACGGGCATTGGTTATTAGAATCATCAAGGCCATTTCGATATAGGAAGCTCCAGCCGCCATTAATGTGAAACCGACATATTCACCAGCTGAAGCCATATTAAGCATGGAAGCTATAAAGCCATCAACAGGTGAAAGACCGGCTTTCTTGGCAATAATGCCAAGGGAGAAGGATACCGCAAAGTAGGCCAGGCCTATTGGGGTACCATCTTTTATTCCTTCAATAAATTTCTCTTTGTTTTCCTGTTTCATAATAATTTTTTCTAAAGTGTCCACGAATTATTGTAACATTAAAACATGGATAAGCGTTCACTAAGAAAAAAGATAAAAGGCATCATAAATAATCTAAATACTGAATATACAACCAGGAGTTCACAAATTATCTGTAATAAGCTTAAATCAAATAAGCACTATTTAAGCGCTAAGAATATCTTTGTCTATCTCTCAACAGATAAAGAAGTAAAAACAGATATGATAATTCAAGACCTTATTAAAAGAAATAAAAATATTTATATTCCAATGTGTATAGAAGATGATATGTATGTCGTTAAATACCCCTGCGAACTGGTTAAAAACAAATATGGTATCTTAGAGCCTGCGGTACTAAGTGGTACAATTAAGGTAGAAGAAATAGATGTAGCAATTGTACCCTGTTTAAGCGCTTCAAAAGAAGGAAAAAGACTGGGACATGGCAAAGGCTATTATGACCGTTTCTTAAATGATAATGTCTATACCATCTGTTTATGTTTTGAAAAACTGTTAAGTGATGAAATAGAAATGGATGAATATGACAGATATATGAATGAAGTAATAACTGAAGGAGAATAAAAATTATGCTGGAATTTATAAAATCAGTAAAAAAGAATCTGGTAATCTTTTCACTTGTTTATGTAGTGATTGGTGTACTGCTGATAATCGGCAAGAAAAATTCTATTAGAGCCGTACTGGCTATTGTAGCCATTGGACTGGCTGTTGCCGGAGTAATCAATATGATCAAGTATTTAATGATGGATGTAAAAGAAAGATACCATCGAAATGACTTTCTGATAGGGGCAGCTTTACTGGTTGCGGGAGCCTTCCTTTATTTCTCAAATTCAGCAATCGCCTCAAAAGGACCGCTGCTGTTTGGTCTGAGTCTGATTCTTTCGGGTTTTCTGAAACTGCAGGATCTGCTGGATTCCAAAAGAGTCAATAAAAATGTGATGACTGTCTATTGCCTGCTGGCTTTAGCCTGTTTTGGAATGGGAATCCTTATTCTGGCCGATATACTGAAGACTGAAGATCTTACTTATCTTATAGCCGGTATTTCTTTAATCTTTGCGGGTATTACCGATCTGGCTTCCAATATCTATCTGGCCTTTGCCCTGGCTGATTATGAAGAAGAACTTAATAAAGCTGAGGAAGAACCAAAGGAAGAAGACATTGTGAATGTTGAACCTGCAGTAAAGGAAATGCCAGAAGAAAACGCACCAGAACCCGAAAACAAAGATCCTGAGAATATTTAAAAACTGTCCAGATAAACGTCCTTTTTCCCTGATATAATATTGTCAGAGCCAGAAGTAGGACATCAAAATGGCTGTTAAAGATGAACTTACAAAAGATTTTATGTCACAGAACGGTGTTTTTGCGGAATTCATCAATTATTCCATTCATAATGGTGAAGAACTGATTAAACCGGAAAATCTGCAGGAACTGGACAGTGTACATGTAACTTCGCTTTTAAATAAGATGGAGGAAAATGGTGATATTACACCAAAAACAGTAAAAAGAACCAGAGATATTATTAAACGAAGCATCATTAAAAGCGATGGCAATAATACCTATGTCATCTTTGGCATTGAAAATCAGACAAATATCGATTACACCATGCCACTTAGAAATCTACTCTATGATACACTTCACTATTTTCATCAGATTGACGAAATAGCTGACAGACATAGTACAGCGGGTGTCGGATTAAAAACTGGTGGTGAATTCTTATCAAAATTCAAGAAAGAAGATAAACTGAATCCAGTGATTACTTCTGTTGCCTATTTTGGCATCAAGAAGTGGGATGGCCCCCTGACCCTCACTGATATGCTCAATGTTGCGGATGAAAGATATCTGGAATATATTCCCCGGTACAGAATGCCGCTTATTGAGCTGTCCAGACTGGAAAGAGAAGATATAATGTCTTTTAATACCGAATTAAGAGAAGTATGTGGTTTTCTTAAATATTCAAAAGATAAGAATGGACTGCAGAAATTTTTTGAGGATAATCCTAGAAAAACTATTTCTGCCAAAGGTTATAATCTGATTAATGAAATTACAAACGCTGGTTTGAAACCACTGGAAGGAGATGAAGAAACAGATATGTGCAAGGCCATAGAAGATATAAGACAAGAAGGAAAAGAAGAAGGAAAAGGGGAGGGACAATTCCTTACCTATGTCAAGCTGGTAAACGAAGGTGCTATTGATTTGGATAAAGCTTTAAATGACCTTCATATGTCTCTGGATGAGTTCTATAAAAAGAAGGCTGAGTATGAAAATAAACAGGATTGATAGATCAACAGCCTATTCTCTGTTGAGCCCAGAAGCCAAGGCTAAGCATGGGGAATGCCAGGCCATTATAGATATCTGCATAGATGGATTCATAGAAGGATATGAAAAAGGATATGAAGAGGGATATAAGAAAGGATTAGAAATTGGTCGTATTGAGGCTATATATAATCTGGTGAGTGATGGAACAATTTCTCTTGAAAAAGGACTGGACTTTCTTAAAATGAGCGCTGATGAGTATTATCGAAAAATAGAGGAATACTCAGATTATATCGGTGATGCTGCACTGATTTGTTAAGCTATATGGAAAGATGCAAGGCCATAGAAGATATAAGACAAGAAGGAAAAGAAGAAGAAAGGTTTTCTCTCCTGGTAGAACTTGTGAATGAAGGGAGTATAGGTGTAGACAAGGCTCTTGAGAAGCTTCATATGTCTTTAGATGAGTTCTATCAAAAGAAAGCTGAATATGAAAAAGGGAACTAGTCCCTTTGATTCATAGAATATATACAGCCACAATAGTTCTGATGATAAAGATTAAGTTCTTTATTCATTCTGTCATTTAAGGTGATGCCATCACCTTTTTTAAAATCGGCGTAGAGGTATTTAACACCGTACTTCTTTTCAAGCTCTTCGCCTATTTCATTGATGTAGCTGGCATTTTTACGGTTGGAGATGGACATAACAGTAGTACAGTAGTCATAGCCATTCTTCTGGGCATAGCTGAATGTTTCCTCCATTCTTAAGCTGTAACACAGGTAACATCTTTTGCCACCCTCTGGTTCATCTTTATAGACTGCGAGTTTTTTTGTATGCCCGATATTGTCGTAAGGTGCCACTATCAGTTTGATACTTTGGTCATTTAGATGATTCAGGTATGTTTCTAAGGCATTCAGTCTTAACATATATTCTTCATAAGGATAAATGTTGGAGTTGGCAAAATAGATTGTAATATCAAAATACTGCCTTAAATATTCTAAGGGATAGACTGAACAGACCCCGCAGCAGATATGTATCAGCAGGCTGGGTCTGTAATTTAAACTTTTAATTTGTTTCAGATGTTCCTGATAGTAGTTTTTCATTATTCAAAATTAACAGATACATTTAAGTCTAAATCAGTCAGACGATTGTTAATGTAGACAATAGCCTGTTTATGAAGCTCTTCTTTAGCTTCACTGTAGATATCATCTAAGTTTATATTGTTAGAGAAATAGTCTTCTATTTTGTGATAATCAGTAAGACGGATTCTGGCTTCTTTTAAGGTAATAAGACCATCATTTTCATCAATGACAGTAGAAGTATTATAGTCTAACAGAATATTACCTGCTTCTATATCTTTGATGGTAACAGTCAGATTATCTTTATCTTTGACATAAGTAAGATTATTTAAATCAAGGTAATATGATATGCTTCCTCTAAGATTAAAATTATTTACTGTACTGTCTGAATCGGTTATCTTGATTTCTTCTTTAGTGGCTGAAATATTGATATTATCTTTTGAATAAGTAAATACTTCATTAATATTTAGAAGAGAATCAAGTTCTTCATTTTTAGTATTCTGCGGTAATAGAAAGCTTATGCTTAAGCCGATTATCAGGCCTATCAGCAGGCCAATAATGAGCTGTTTATATTTATCTATAAAATCCATCATCATTATTCGTTATCAATAAACATTGAATCTCCAAAGGAGAAGAAACGGTACTTGTTCTCTACTGCGGTTTTATAGGCATTCAGTATCATTTCTCTTGAACATAAAGCCGAAATCATCATAATCAGTGTTGATTTAGGCAGATGAAAGTTGGTAATCTGAGCATCAATGGCCTTAAAAGTATAAGGCGGATAGATAAAGATATTGGTATCACCTGAACAGGCTTTGAAAGTGCCATATTTCTGCATGATGGTTTCCAGGGTTCTGGTTGAAGTGGTTCCAACCGCAATAATACGTCTTCCTTCAGCTTTGGCCTTATTCAGTCTTTCAGCTGTATATTCATCCATAAAATACTGTTCATGGTGCATATGATGGTCTTCAATATTATTCTCTTTGACTGGCTTAAAGGTGCCAAGACCTACATGCAGGGTTACATCAAGTATTTCTACACCTTTATCTCTTATTTTATTTAAGAGTTCTTCAGTGAAATGAAGTCCGGCTGTTGGACAGGCCGCTGAACCTAAAGGTTTTGAGTAAACATTCTGGTAGCGATCTTTTTCCTTCAGTTTTTCATGGATGTATGGCGGAAGAGGCATTAAACCTACTTCATTTAATACTTCCAGGAAGATTCCCTCACAGATAAATTTAATAACTCGAATACCTTCTTCCTTTACTTCCAGGC
>JBJFHC010000188.1:6685-9072 GCA_051893275.1 Erysipelotrichaceae bacterium
ATTCCCTCACAGATAAATTTAATAACTCGAATACCTTCTTCCTTTACTTCCAGGCATATTCCTTTCAGTTTATCAGAAAAAGTAATTATAGTATCTTTTTTTATAACCTTGGCGTTGCCACATAAACATTCACAGATATCGCCGTCCATTTTAAGGATGAGCACTTCAACATGGGCACCAGTTCCTTCTTTTGTGCCATATAAGCGTGCCGGTATTACTTTGGAGTTGTTTCTTACCAGTACATCGCCAGGTTTAAGGTAATCGATAATATCATAGAAATGTCTGTGTTCTATTTCACCAGTATTTTTGTGAAGAACCATCAGCCTTGATTCATCTCTTTTTTCACTTGGATGCTGGGCAATGAGTTCTTCAGGAAGTTCAAAATCAAAATCGGAAAGTTCCATTAAAATCCTCTTTCATCAAATTTATAAGTACTTAATATTTCTTCTTTATAGGCTTTAAACCTGTCTTCTTTAATCGCTTCACGGGCCCCTTCAACTATTTTTATTAAGAAACGGAGATTATGAATCGACATAAGCGTATTACCTAAGCCCTCATTTGCTCGATATAGATGGTGAATGTAGGCTTTAGTATATTTTTGGCAGCATTCACAATCACATAAAGGATCAACCGGACTAAAGTCACGGGCATAAATCTGTCTTTTAATATTAATTCTGCCTTCAGATGTCATTAAGGTGCCATGTCTGGCAATACGCGTTGGAAGCACGCAGTCAAACATATCCACACCCATCTCAATGGCGGTCAGTATATCATTCACAGCCCCAATACCCATTTCATATCTGGGTTTATCCTCTGGCAGATAGCGTAAAGAATCCTCCAACATCTTGTAATGAGTCTGTTTATCTTCGCCAACCGAAGTACCACCAATTGAATAGCCATCAAAATCCATCCTGGTGAGTTCTTTGGCACAGTATTCTCTTAAATCGGTGTAGCAGGAACCCTGAACAATACCAAACAGGGCCTGATCTTCTCTTGTATGGGCATCGAGTCCTCTTTTAGCCCAGCGCAGAGTTCTGTCTACTGATCTGGCAACATATTCATAGCTTGAAGGATATGGTATACATTCATCAAAGGACATGGCTATATCGGAACCGATTTTTTCCTGAATACGAATGGAGTCTTCTGGCGACATAAAGAGTCTTGAACCATCCAGATGTGATTTGAATTTAACTCCTTCTTCCGATATATCTCTTAATTTGGCTAAAGAAAATACCTGGAAACCGCCAGAGTCGGTTAATACTGGTCCATTGTGGTAGTTCATGAATTCATGAATACCACCGGCTTCATCCAGAATATCTTCACCAGGTCTAAGCCATAAGTGATAGGTATTGGATAAGATGATTGAAGCATTTATAGCTTCCAGATCTTTATGATCCAGGAATTTGACTGTTGCCTGGGTACCAACCGGCATGAATACCGGAGTTTCCAGAGTGTAGCCATTTATTTCTATTTTGCCATAGCGGGCTTTCCCGTCCTGATGTATAAGGGTATATTTTAAATTTTTCATACCTGTCTATTATAACAGTTTAAAGATGTTAAAGTATTCAATTTTGTAATACAATAACAAAGTATGAAAACTAGAGAACTTAAAAGCTATAACCTGATGTCCAATCGTTCATATAATGAAGCTCTGGATGCCAAACCTTATGTGCTGCTTTATATTCTGTTTTTCTTTGGAGTTATTCTGGTGCTCTTTTCGGAATATGTTTTTGGGGTAGCGGTTATCTTTTTTTCCGCCAGCTGTATTCTTTTTCTGCCACAGAGAGTTCTTATTGAATTCTATGATGAATATATGATTGCCTACAATAAGGCCAACAAGGATGACTGCAGCATTATCTATTATGAAGATGTAGCTTCCTGGTCATATGTCTTTAATGTGCATCAGGATTTTCTGGAAATTGTGCTTATTGATAATTCAACTATTAAAATACCCGGCTATTCTAAAACTGTTTATGAGGCCACGATGAATAAATATCTTAAATCAAAAAGAAAGAAAGCCCGTTAAAAATGGAAAAACTATTTTCAAAATATACTGTATCTCAGATTCTGATCAGATCTTTTATAGCGCTTATCGCCGCTGGTACTTTTTTACTGGTACTTCCGATATGTTCCGATGACAAAGTGACTTTCCTGGAAGCTTTTTTCACCGCAACATCCGCAACCTGCGTTACTGGTTTAATGACTGTATCTGCCCTGGAGGATTTTAATGTAATAGGTCAGACTATCATACTGTTTCTGATACAGATTGGCGGTCTGGGCTTAATGACCTTTGTGACTCTTTCAATGTCCATTATTTCCAATAAGCTGGGTTTAAAGGAAAAGTCTTTTGTAAGAGAGTCTTTAAATAAAGTAGACTACAGCGATGT
>JBJFHC010000188.1:9172-11316 GCA_051893275.1 Erysipelotrichaceae bacterium
TAGTACTGATGTTTATTGGCCGTCTTGGCCCAATTACAATCGCCCTGTCTTTTGGCAAAAACAAGAAGGGCAATACATCAATCAAATATCCAAAAACAGAAATAATAGTGGGGTAATAAAATGACACAGATAAAAAAACAGACCTATGCGGTCTTTGGACTTGGAAGATTTGGCTTCACATTGGCTAATGAACTTTCACAGATGGGCCAGGATGTAATTGCGGTGGACAAGGATATGAATCTTGTGGAGGCAGCTGATGAGTTCTGTACCGCTCTTTCTTTTGATATGACCGATATTGACGCCATGGAGAAAGCCGGCATTAAGGATGCAGATGTAGCTATAGTGGCAACCGGTTCATCTTTAGAAGATTCAATTTTATGTACACTTAATCTAAAGGAACTTGGTGTTCCCAAAGTAATAGTCAAGGCCAGAAACGGTAAACATGCCCTGGCACTGCATAAAATTGGTGCAGACAGAGTAGTTATGCCGGAAATGGAAATGGCCAAGCGTCTGGCAATAAAGCAGGTTATGGGCGATGATCTGATTGAAATGTTTGATCTTGGCGACAATAATCTGGTATTTGAGATTGTGGTTAAGGACAGCTGGATTCATAAGTCATTAAATCAGATCAATCCCCGTGCCAACTACAATATCAACGTCATTGCCTTAAAAAGAGATGATGAATTTATTATTAAAATCGATCCTTTTGAACCATTTAAAAAGGGCGATGTGATTGTGGCAATAGCTTCAGATGTCGACTTCAAGAAATTTCAGAGTGTAAAATAAAATGTTTGATACAGTAATAATCGGGGCTGGAGTAACTGGTTCAAGTGTGGCCTATTATCTTTCCCGATATAAGCTTAATATACTGATAGTTGATAAAGAAGAAGATATCTGCTCAGGCACCTCAAAAGCCAATTCAGCTATTATTCATGCTGGCCATGATGCAAAGAATGGTTCGCTTAAGGCCAGATTCAATGTTGAAGGTTCAAAGATGATCAGTGAGCTCTCTAATAAGCTTGGCTTTTCTTATCGAAACAATGGAGCTCTGGTCTTATGTTTTTCTAAGGAAGATATGCCAAAACTCGAAGAACTATATGTAAGAGGCCTTAAAAATGGTGTTGAAGGTCTGGAAATAATTGATGGCGATAGGGCAAGAAGCTTAGAACCTCATCTTTCTAAAGAAGTTTATGCTGCACTTTACTGTCCAACATCAGCTATTGTCTGTCCTTTTGAGCTTACTCAGGCACTATGTGAGAATGCCTGCCATAATGGTCTTAAGTATCGTTTTAACTATAAAGTCGAAACAATTGAAAAGAAAGATGGCTATTATCTTATAAATAATGAAATAAAGGCCAGGAGTATTATTAACTGTGCCGGTGTTTATGCGGATGAACTGCATAATATGATAAGTGATAAAAAATATCATATCATTCCTAAAAAAGGTGACTATGTTCTTCTGGATAAGAATATGGGTAACTATGTAAATATGACCTTATTTACACTGCCTACTGAGAAAGGAAAGGGTGTACTTGTAACACCTACCGTCCATGGAAACCTGCTGGTGGGGCCTACAAGCACGGTTATAGATGATAAAGAGGGAAATAATACCACTGCCGAAGAATTAAACTATGTTATGGATACCGCAAAGAAGACCTGTCCTGAGCTTACATACTCTCAGGTAATCACTTCTTTTTCCGGCATCAGAGCACATGAAGAAAATGGTGACTTTGTCATTCAGGAAAGCGAGGATGGCTTTTTTGACTGTCTGGGAATTGAATCTCCGGGTTTGAGTGCTTCAGTGGCAATTGGTAAATATATAGCTGAGCTGTATGAAGAGAAATATCATCCTGTTTTAAATGAAGATTATAAAGAAGATCTTAAACCGATGATCAGGTTAAATACTTTAAGCATGGGTGAAAGGAACAGACTTATTAAAGAAAATCCCTCATATGGCCATATTGTCTGCCGTTGTGAAGAGATAAGTGAGGGTGAAATAGTCGATGCCCTCAACAGAGTTCCGCCTGCTGTATCTTTAGATGGCATAAAAAGAAGAACCAGAGCTCAGATGGGCAGATGTCAGGGTGGTTTCTGTACTCCTAAGATTATGGAAATTATGAAAAGGGAAATGAAGACAGCTGAAA
>JBJFHC010000189.1:0-2789 GCA_051893275.1 Erysipelotrichaceae bacterium
ATCTTCTTTTGGTTCTCTGGGCTGGGGTTTCTGGCCAGCGGTTCAGATTTACAGAACACATGTGTCTTTCGATTTTATTTGTTATCTGTTTCTTGTCTTCTTCAGTAAGATTTGGATTATCCCAAATTGAATGGATTATTTTGTTTATTTCATCATCAGAGAATTCCTGATTGTAGTAGATGTTGCAGATATGATGGGGAGAGTGCTCTTCCTTATCTGAATCATCACCAAAGTCCCTGATGAAATCATCATAGACGATTTTCCAGTCTTTCTCAGGCAGTATATATCCACTTGGTGAGGAATTAACAGTTCTGGTTATTTCCTTAATCATGTTTTTTCTGGTGTTCTTGTCACCAAAAAAGAATTCATCGTTATATGTCTTTTTACAGTATTCGCTAATCATGGGGATAGATGTTGGATGTTTCCTGTCGGTATATCGTTTAAGGTAGCTTAAAAGGGCTATTACTTTCTCTTCTTTTGATACTTTTCTGTCCATATTTAAAGGATAACATAAAGGGTGAAAATATTCACCTTAAAAGGAATGTATATATTTATGAAAGACTTTGGAGGTATTTTCAATGATTTATGTATGTTCTGGTCTGATGGGTAAGCTTGACAGGCTTAAAAACCTGGTAAGTATGGTTAAACTGAGTGATAAGGATAAGCTATATATCATTGGTGATGTAATAACACCGGTTGATAATGCCATCTATATGTTTGAGTATCTTATTGATAATCCAAATATTATTCTTTTAAGATCAAAGACTATTGATTACTTTATCAATATGCTGGATAAGATTCCGCCAACTGAAAAGTATGAACACTTAATCAGGAACAGAGAGTGGACTTTCAAACTTAGGGCCTCGCTTAACAGGCACCATAGAAAAAGTGAAATAGTTGATCTTATGAGGAATACAAAGAACTATGCAAAGGAAACTGTTAATGGCAAAGAATATATAATTGCCGGAACCTATATGGAATGCAAAGGTAATCTGATCTGCAGAATCTATAAAAAGGAAGAAATGAGTATTAAAGGAAGCAGTATTTATTTAAACCCTAAAGATGCATTATGCCTTTGTCTAGATACTGGCAATAAATATTACTACTATGACCATGTTAACTGTACGGTTAAATATGACTATAGAACCTGGATGGAAATTATATAGGAGGTGATAAATTGATTTATATCTGTTCAGATCTTCATGGCTACTATGACAAGTTCTTAGAACTACTTGAAGATATTAAATTCAGTGATGATGATTATATGTATGTCCTGGGTGATGTTCTGGATAGGGGAGATAAACCAATAACCCTGCTGAAGTATATTATGAACAAACCGAATGTTGAACTACTGATGGGAAATCATGAATACACTGCCTATATAATCCTCAGTATGTTGATGAAGGAAATGGACAGTGAAAAAACAGTAGAAAGCGTACTTACGCAGGATTTTATGGATGAACTGAATCTATGGCTATATAATGGAGGTGGAACAACATTAAAACAATTTATGTCGATATTTGATAGAACAGAACAGCATGATATTCTTGACTATCTTAGTGATCTGCAACTCTTTACAACAGTGGAGTCGAACGGAAAGTTTTATATTCTGGCCCACACATTCGGACATAATAATTTCAGTCAGGATAAGGAACTTGATGAATATGGAATAGATGACTTTCTGTTCGACAGAGTTGATTACAGTATCAAGTACTATGACAATGATGATATCTATATTGTCACAGGTCATACACCAGTACAGATAGTTCGTGGTGATATGAACTGTAATGATATTCTGTACATCAACAATCATATTGATGTGGATTGTGGGATTCATTTTTCAAAAATAACATATGCAACAAAAGTACTAAGATTGGAGGGCTGATATGAGAAAAGAAATTTCGGAATCTGATATTTTAAAAAATGGAGTTGAAAAAGTGCTTAATAATGAGCTTAAATTTAGTATTGATGTTAATAGCTATAGGCCGATGGAAATGTTAAAAATACTTAAAAGTATTTCCGCAAAAATAAATCAAAACACTTTAACACCAGTTAGTAACTCTATGATGATTGAATTTAGAAATGAAACAAGAAATAATAAACCATGGAAATATTATGGATTGCTTTGGGGCAGAATTGAGTTGAACAGTAAAATTGGTCCATACACTCACGTTCATATAATGCCTTATACAGTCGATGTTAATAAAGATAGTTCAGGAATAACAAATTGTATCGAAGCGGGTTACAAACGAAATGATTATAATATATCGGTTTTAAAGGAGAAAGCAATTCCTCGTGAGAGAGAAAAAGATAACTTCCCAGATTTAGACTCTGACACAGGCAATATTCACCATTGGAATGCTAATACAATACAGTTTGTTCTGGCAACAAATAATGTGTGTGATTTACCAAGAGAATGCATGAATTGTTCCGGATGTAAAAATGAAAGCATATGCAAAAACTTTTATAAAACTAGTACAGGCTATGGCCCAGGTATAAAGAAAGATGAAAAAGAAAATGAATGCATTAGCATTAATAAGTTTTGCTACAGCAAGAGCACAAATTATAACTTAGTTGAAAGCAAATTTATTGGCAAGGATGCGGAAACTTTAAATAAAAAGGATTCGGCAGAGGTATTAGTTGGCTTGCTTAATGATTTCATTAATGAAAAGAGCGGTTTATTTGAGTCTAAAGAAGATGAATAATAAATGCAAGAATAGATGGAGGAAGTCATACTGAGATACTACGCAATAAGTGATATTCATGGCAATATTGATGCTTTTTATGAT
>JBJFHC010000190.1:0-2772 GCA_051893275.1 Erysipelotrichaceae bacterium
AAGATAAGGATTTTAAACTGATTGTGGATCTGTGTGCAGCACCAGGAGGCAAGTCAATAAACGCTCTTAATACCTTTAATGACTGTTTATTGATTGCCAATGATGTAACATATGCCAGAGCTTCAATCATTTCTTCTAATTTTGAAAGATGTGGTTTTACCAATACACTTGTATCTTCTACAGATATATCAAATCTTAGCGCTTCACTAAAGGGAAATGTTGAACTGGTGATACTTGATGTCCCATGCTCAGGCGAAGGGATGATCAGAAAATATCCAGAGATCATAAATAATCTTAAAGATGAAGAATACCATAAGCTTGAAAAAATTCAGTCAAAACTCCTGGATGAAGCTTATCTGATGTTATCTAAGGATGGATATCTGGTTTATTCTACCTGCACCTATAATCCAGGTGAAGATGAAGATCAGCTTATAGATTTTATAAATCGCTATCCTGATATGGAACTTATATCAATAGATTATAAACACAACAGTTCTAAACTGAAAGGTACAGTCAAGCTATCACCCTTAAATGGTACAGAAGGGCAGTACATATCAATACTGAAAAAGAACAGCGAAAATGAATCGGTAAAATTAAAGTATCTTAAAACTGTTAAAAACACTATTGTAGAAAAGTTTATTAAAGATAATCTCTTACTGAAAGATTACTATCTATATGCCAAAGACAACAATTATTATCTGAGTCTAAAACCAATGCCAGAAGTAAAGGGAACTATCAGGGCTGGTCTATATATAGGTGAACTTAAAAAAGACCGCTTCGAACCTTCACATATGCTGTATCGCTGCAATGAACTCAAAGATTTATTTAGATACAGATATGAATTAAATGATGAGGAATACAGAACATATAAAAAAGGTCAGGAGCTGGAAACAGAGCTTAAAGATAACTATTATCTATTGACTTATAAAGGACATTCATTTGCCTATGGAAGAGCAAAGAAGGGCATAATGAAAAATAAATATCCTAAGGGACTTAGAGAGATGGTATAATTGTTTCGAGGTAGAAATATTATGGAAAATCAGAATACAAATGGAAAAGTAACTTTAAGCAATAAAGTATTTAAGGATATTGCCTATACTGCAGCAGCCAAGGTAGAGAACATCTATCCCGTCAAGAATGATAATTCATTTGTTGATGTAAGCATTAAGGATGATGAAGTAATGCTTAAGATGAGCATTAAAATTAAAAATGGTGTTGATGTCGTAAAAGTATGTTCAAAACTGCAGTCAACAGTTCATGAAGCTATTGAAGGAATGACTGGTATCGACTGTAAGAACATTAACATCGACATTCAGGGATTCAAAACCGAAAAGAAATAAACTTATTAAGTCATTGTCTATAAAAGATGATGACTTTTTAATATACTGCAGGACATAATAAAAGCTCATATCGATTTGATATGAGCTTTTAGCTGAGATTATTTTTTCCATTCAGCAGTATAATCTTTGCCGTTAATACTTACAACAAGTTTGATGTATGTACGTGTTTCATCAGTACCAGGTACATATTCTTTACCGGTTCCAATCTGACTACTTTCCTCATCGTACCAGGTATAAGTTTCACTTCCATCACCGCCATTGAAATTAGCCTGAGCTCTTACCAGTTTGGTTACTGGATTATCTGTACTTGGTGTGATTGATAATGTTGCATCTTTATAGGTATAGATAGTTGCACTGGCTCCCGCAAAATTGGTTGTCCAGCCATCGCCATTAATACTTAAACTCTTTTCCTGGCCATTGGCTTTGATTGTGACGCTTTGTACTTTACCATAATTTATCGCACTTGCATCACCATCTACAACATTGTAAGAAATACCATAGTTGTTTAGAACTGATTTTACATTGTCCAGGTTATCACTGGTAAATTTAATTTCCTGTACAGAAGAAGTATCTACTGACTTGGTTACGACATTTGACTTTTCATCAGAATTTTCATATCCATAGTAGAAGTCTACTTTAATATCTGTTGAGATGTTGTTGCCCAGATCATAATTCTTGTCACCATCATCGGTTGTTACGGTATCAATCTTATTGCCATTTACATAAATATCAGCTTTATACTGGATAGGGCCATAAATCCATGAGTAGTCAAAGATACGTTTGCCCGTTACATCCAGAACCTTGGTTCCATCGCTCTTATAAAGTGAAATATCTTTTGTATCCTCAGCTACTTCCAGAGCATCTTCATCTGGATATGTAGGCCATTCAAGGTGTAAAGATGTTCCTGATAATGTAACTTTTGGATCACCAGTCATACTTTCAACAGAAGCGCCTTCGGGTTTAACAAGATTGGCGTATTTTGAATTTGAATTAATATAGCCGCTAGTAACATACTCTTCATCCATTCCCTCGATAGTCGCAGCATATGGGAAGGTGCCAATGATATGAGTAATCCTTGAAATACCGCTTGGCTTTTCAATGTCTTCTGGTACACCGTAACTTTCGACTGTCTGATCCAGAATCAGCTTGGTAATTCGGCCCTTAATGTTCTGGTTATAAACCGAGATAGACATGTAGGAAATTTTGTCTTTCTGAGCTTTTTCATAACCCATCCAGGTTGCAACAGTATATTCACTTGTTCCAGCTACTACCCAGCCATCTTTAATAGAACCGTTTGGAATATTGTAGGCAGCACCTTCAGTACCCCAGTTTGTTGTACCGGTTTTGGCGTAGACTGAATAGGCATCGTTTTTAAACAGTCCCATCAGATTTGGATAGCCGCCAGTTACATTATGCTTAAGCAGTTCTGACA
>JBJFHC010000191.1:0-2767 GCA_051893275.1 Erysipelotrichaceae bacterium
GTAACCATCCGCTTCCTGAAAATCTGAAAGAAAAAATTGCTGAAAAGGAAGGCAACTACTATGATAACTGTGTAGCTGCCATTACTAGTTGCGGTCAGCTTCTTGAAGCAAACGACTATGTAACTATTGAGAAATAGAATAACTCCCCGTTTTTTCGGGGGGGGGTTCTGTCAGAAATAGATCGCATGATCAAAAAACGGAGTAAAAATGAAAATAAAAAGAATTATAAATCTGCTGATGATATTGTTTATGATCATGACTCTTGCTTCCTGCAAAAATGAAAATATTGAGGAAGAATATAAGGAACATGAACCTGTCACAATTATGTCAGCTGGAAGAGATTATACTGGTTTTATTGAATATGTAAAATCAGTATATCCTGAAATAAACATCGAGATAATTCCTTATAGGGGTGCCAATACTACGCAATATATGTATGACCAGCTTGTTACTGGCTATATGCCGGATATTTACAGTACAACTCAGATGTTTACATGTTACGAGGCATATGAGGAAAATCTGATTGATCTTTCAAAATATGGTTTTACCAATAATTATAATGATGCCCGTATTTCTCAATTTGAGCTTGATGGAAAAATATATCTTCTGCCAGCCGATTATGATGTTTTAGGCATGCGCTATAATGCATCGCTGTTTGAAAGAGAAGGATGGAAGGTTCCTGAATCATTCAGTGAGCTTGAAGAGCTTGCACCGAAAATTATATCTGCAGGGTATGACCTTTGTGAAAGTGATTTAAGTCTGCCTGGCTATGGATTTCAGTATATGTGCAATATTGCGGATACGCTTTTTTTAAGAACAATAGAGGGAATCAAATGGCAAAGAGACTTCATCAATGGTAAGCAGACAGCTAAAGAAGGCCTTGCATCTTCTTTTGAATATATTCAAAGATGGGTAGATCTGGGAATGTTTGCTTCTACAGATAAGCCGGCTGATAAATTCAAAGAAGGTAGTACCGCTTTCTATATTGGTTCATTCTGGGCTACAAACACCAGGGATGATGGAACGGGTGATGTTATTAAGCCTATGCCTTATCTTTCTTATGATGGAAGTTCTAATACTTTTATTTCTTCGACTGTACGCTGTTATGGTTTAAACAAAAAGCTTTTAGATAAGGGAAATGAACAGAAATTTGAAGATGCCCTGAAAATAATGGAACTTATGTCAAATGAAGAAGGCATGGCTCATCTGATGGAAAGATATGGTCAGGATACAGTAAAAGCAGGTTCTCTCAAGGGATTTAAGATGTCAAAGAACAGCCCATATTATGAATACAGTGATTTTATCGCCCAGGGAAATGTTGCGCCGCTTCTTTATGCCGGCTATGAAGATGTTATGGTTGAAACCGGCAATAAGTTTATTTCTTATGTAAAGGGAGAGTGCACAAAGGAAGATGTTCTGAGTCTGATGGATGAAACAAAGATAAAGAGTCTTTCAGGCGAGGAAACAGTTTATGCTTCGATTAAGGAAACATTAAGCGTTGATGATCTGGCTAAGCTTACAGGAATGGTCTTCTGTGACAAAACAGGAGCTGATCTGGCACTGATTTCGCTTAATGAATCAAAGCCAGGAGTAAGTTCCAGGAAAGAAAATACCAAAGGTATCGGTGCTTCCATGATGCCAATCGAAATGAAAGAGATGGATATAGTCTGCTGGCTGCCGACAGGCTGGTATGGAACTATCTGTACCTATAGCTTCTCGGGTTCCAGAATAAAGGAACTGCTTAATACGGGATATGACTTTATCGGCGATGGCAATACTTATCCATATGTGCTGGTAACACCTGATGATTTCGAAATAGAAGATGATACTGTTTATGAGGTATATTTTGCCGGTATTACAGATGATGTGGCTGGCGAATCTATTGTGAAAGATTCTGGAATAACTGGTCTTGAGTCAATGAAAGATTACCTGCTTTTAAACAGAATTGAGAAGCCTTCAGATATTGTCTGGGAAAGGCCGGCCGAATGAAGAGGGTAAGCATTAAAAGAGAGATTATTGTTCTTTCTGTACTTTTTGTTCTAATATCTGCTTGTGGTTTCTTTCTTAAATATGGGCCTTTAAGAAATTATCTTGATAAAAAGGAATATGAAGAAAGCACAGAGCAGATGAAAAGGCTGTCCGATGACCTTTATAGTTCAACCAGGATGCTTATGAATAATGAATGGGCTACAGTTCAGCTTTTAAGCGATGCACTTATACTTGATAATCCACAAAAGGTCGATGATATCTATGCAAAGTTAAAAGATATTCAGGAAGTCTTTGTTTCAAATATGGATGAGCTGGTACCGATTGTAGTTGATTCTTCAGGGCATTATTATAGTTCAAATAATAAGCATGGTGTTATCTATAACATTGAGGAGCTTATAGAGGATAATGAACGTATCAGTTCAATTACCAGTGTTTTTTCTGAAAACGAAAAGGATATTATGTTTCTTTCAAGGCTTGACCGTTCTTTGAAGATAGAAGATACGGAAATAATATATACTGGCTTTTTTAAGGATTTTTCTGCGATTCTTAATCGTTACAGAAATAATGGTTTTAGTGGCGAAGCTGCAGTTTATGTCTTAAACCGTTATGGTTTAAAGCTTTATAGTGATAATGATAAGCTTTTTGAAGGGAGAAATGTTCTCTCAATACTTGAAGAAAGTACCTATCTTCACGGAAACAGTTATGAGCTTCTGATTAATGATTTAAATACTGTTATGAAATGACAAATGTCAAGTCTTTCGCCACACTTTGCTGAAAA
>JBJFHC010000192.1:0-11104 GCA_051893275.1 Erysipelotrichaceae bacterium
TGAAAGAGACACCAAGACAGTAACTCTGACAAAGGCTGGAGAAGAATTTTTAAAATACGCAAAAAACATTAAAAAAGAAGTAGATAAAGCTCTCATAGCCATGAACCATATTAACTCAAATAACGAAATAACCATCGGCTTTCCAAGCACCCTGCTTCTATATAATATGAGTCGCTATAACACTATCATGAAAGAACTGGAAACAAACCTGAACCAGTACAGCTTCATACCGGTAATTATTGATGGTGAAGACAAAACTCCCTCTCTGCAGAATGGTCAGTGTGACCTGGTAATAACGAAGTTATTGAAGGAACTACCCAAATGTTATGATTATGACATAATCATGGATCAGCATATAAGCTATGTAATCACTTCCATAAACAGTGAAATATCAGACAAAGAAAAACTAAACCTCAAAGACATAGAGAACTATGATGTCTTTATCATTTCCAACGACACATCATTTAATCCGGGTATTGAAAAACAGCTGAATAAAAACCACACCATAAAACACTACCCGACATATGAAACCGCAATACCGCAGATTTCCAGAAACAGGGGAATAGCCATAACCTATGAAAACACCAATTATGGAAACGGCACAAAGACTATTCCTATAGAACTCTTCGATGAATACAAAATAGCCTGTGTATATAAAAAAGATAACCCTGTACTTAAAAAAGTATCCAGGATTATCCAGCAGGTTCATTTAGACTTGGAATAATTAGCTTTGACCCGGGAATACAAACAGTCCAAGCACAAAAAGACTTATAAACAACAGAACAATCACCAGTGCACAAACCAGTGCAGCTCTTAAAGTTCTTTTACATGGTTTGCCCATCAAATGCCTGAAAATACCTATACCAAACAAAACAATAAATGTCATCATGCCACCAAGCGGTATAACAGTTCCAAGTCCAGTAAATATAATATTCTCTATGTTCCAGCCAGTATTATCAATCAATAATACAAATACTGATAAAACAGCTGCCAGACCAGCGGAAATATAAATAATCTGTTTTTCCTTCTGAAGATCTAGCTTTTTGAGATATTCTGCTGCCTTGATCGTATCTGATACTGCATTATCCGCATCATCAAAGGCAACACTGTTTTCCTTAATTCTCTCTGATTTCATCAGTTCAAGAACACTTATTCCAAGCGCATCGGCCAGCGGTTGCAGCAGACTGATATCCGGAAAACCAACCCCTCTCTCCCATCTGCTTACAGCTTTATCTGTCACATTAATTTTTCCTGCCAGTTCTACCTGTGTCAGATGTTTTTCTTTTCTGAGTTCGGCAATAAACAATCCAAATTTCATCGCATCCATATGTTTACCTCCTGCCTACAATGTTAGGTTTACATTCAGATATTTACAACCGATGAATCGTTTACTTCATTAAGCAAGTGCATAGTACCCTATTCCTTTCGGTTTTACTATATATCGGCATTTTTTAATTATTTTTGCCGATATATAGTAATAAACTATCAAAAAAGCACAGTAAAAACTTATATTTATCAAAAGACCGGTATGATAAAACACTATTTTAAAACTTTTTCTGCATTCTTAAACTCAATAATATCCTGCTTAATATCCTTAATATTAATCGGAAAATTATCATGGCAGTCAAGTTCAACATGATAAGACATAATCCCTCTTCTCATCTCCAGAAATCTGTCCTTAGTGTGAGTATGACCACAAAGATTAAAAACAGTCACTGAATTCTTCTTATCAATATCATTGCAGGTATTTGCCGGATAATGTGAAAGATAGAAAGTCCACTTCTCCAGTTTAATACGGGTGGCAAAACATACTTCCTTAACATTGCCTGAATTCTTGAATATTTCAATACGCTTATCACTGTCGTGGTTTCCCAGTATGATATGAATATTCTGACACTTTATCCGATTAAAATACTCCAGCCCCTTTTCATCATCCTCCAGCATAATATCACCCAGTATATAAAGTTCATCATCTTCTTTAACCATCGAATTAATATTGTCTACAATCGATAAAGAATGCTCATGGCAATTATCAAAACCACGGGGTTCATATAAAAAGCCTTTATTATGATTAAGATGCAGGTCAGATGTAAAAAATACTTCACTCATAATATTATTATATACGATAAAGAAAATCTGAAAGAACTTCTTTCAGATTATTACTTTAATATTATCTCTATGATTTACTTCTACTTTTTTATGCTTAGAAAGATATTCCAGAATAACCTCTACCATATCTTCCTGGATTTCTTTGACTATCCTGGCTTCCCTAAACATAAAGAAGTTACCACCACCGGAAGCCCGGTAATTGTTCAGGGATAAAGTAAAGATATCATCATCCCTTACATTCTTATCCTTATATCTAAGATCTGTTATTCTATTTCCCTTTTCATTAGATACCTTGATGGTGTAGTCTACACCATCAACCATATCATAATTAAAGTGGGCGGGTTTAGGATAAATATATTCTTTAGATACCGCAATATTTCCATCTTCAATACAGAAATACTCCGCACATTTCTCCAGATATTCTTTTAATATCTTCCCAGTTATTTCAAAGACAACTAATGTATTAGGATAAACATAGGTAGATACTACATCACGGGTAGTAATTACTGAGTTAAAGCCAGTAGCGTTATTAAATAAGGCGTTGCCAGATAGATCTGAATCACATTTCTCCCTTTGAATCTGATTCAGAAAAGAAATTAATGGATGCTTATGCAGACGGGCATCAAATTCATCTTTAATCCTTAAATCATAATTAAGAATCTCACCACAGGGTTCATCAAGCCATTTCTGAACAGCCTCTTCAAGAGGCATAATCTTATTCATTAAAGACCTGTCTGCATCATAATCATTCTTTACCATCGACACATTTATTTCATGTGTATCAAGATCCCAGTCATAGACCGCTACCTCTTTGCCGTTGCAGGCCGTCTGAGATGTATAGGTATTAACACATTTACCGGCTAATGAACGGTGCTGATGGCCACTAATAAGCACATCAATGCCTTCTATCTCTTTGCACATCCTGTAGGCTTCATCTTCACCTGTATCCTGTTGTGTTAACTTGCCAGTATTGAGATCTGCCTCATAGCCGCCATGATAGACAACCACAATTCCATCAACATTTTCAGTCTCTTTAATTTTTCTGACTGTTTTCTTTACATAATCAAAGGCATTTTCAATTTCAATATCTTTAAGGTTATCTGGTTTTTCCCAGTTGACTATATAATGAGTAACTACGCCGATAAGCGCAATACGCTTATCTGCATCAAATTCATGGATGACATATTCATTTCCTATATATTCACCCTTATATTTAAGATTGCCGACTAAACATCTGGCACCATTATTATCCAGATAATTCCTTAAATTATCATAGCCATAATTAAGATCATGATTGCCGACATTGACATAATCATAGCCGATATCTTTTACACAGACCTCTATTGGATTTACATATTCATTTTTATGTCCATAATAATAAGTCAATAAAGGCGAACCCTGAAGAATATCACCATTATCAATTACCAGTGTATGCTCATCTCTTAAGGCATTTATTGTACTCTTCAGTTTCAATAGACCATGGTCTGCACTTTTATTATCTGCATAGGAATAAGGCATGATATAGCCATGCACATCACTGGTACAAACTAATCTGATTTTCATTCGCCCGTTGTCAGCTTCTTTCTGATCTTAGTAGAAATAAATTCAATAATCATCACAAGAATTATCAGACCAAACAGGAAAGAACCAACCATGGCCCATCTTCTGGAATTAATACACTGAATTAAACTTGCACCAATACCACCGGCACCAACGATACCTAAAGTTGTGGCATCTTTCATATTTATATCAAAACGATAAATTGCCGCGGAAATAAAGTTGGCATAAAGCTGAGGCAGAATACCGCACCATACCTTCTCAAACGCATTACAGCCAGCCGCATCAAGACTCTCCAGAATTCTGGTATCCAGATCTTCAATGGCTGTAATATACATCTTGGAAATCATACCGATAGAACAGATGGACTGGGTTACTACACCACAGAAGGCACCAGGTCCAGTGACTCTGATCCACACCAAAGCCCATACCAGAGAAGGAATGGTTCTGATTAACAGAATAAGGAGTCTTGTAACTGTCGCAACCGCTTTGCCAACAATATTTTCACTAGCCAGAAAGGCTACAGGCACAGCCAGAATAGCGCCAAAGAAAGTGCCCAGTATGGCAATCGCAATAGTCTGGAAAATAAGATAAGGTACTCCATCCTTGGCAGTCGAGAACAGTAAGGCTGTATCTGGATGAGTCAGGCCATGAATCATACCGGAGGCAATTTCTGAACCCTTATCAGTTATGCCACTGAAATTCATGCCATTGGCAGAATAAATAACCAGGGAAATAATAATCGCACTGATAAGGAAATAAAGCCAGGCAAGTCTTGGCCTTTTATTATACATTTCTAATACTTTATCACTCATAAACTAACCAAGCTTCTTTCTAAAGTAAGTACTCAAAGAATCAACAATCACTACCGCAATAAACAGTACCAGCAGCACTGTACCCAGCGAATTATAGTCACGCCAGCCAATTCTTTCGTTGATCAGTAATCCAAGACCACCAGCACCAACATAACCAAGAATTGATGCAGCACGGATATTCATCTCAAAACAATACAGACAATGTGAGAGATAGGTTGGGAAAATCTGTGGAATACAGGCACTCCAGAAAGCCTCAAACTTATTGGCGCCCATCGATTCCATAGCCTCAAAAGGTCCCATATCAATAGTCTCAATACTCTCAAACAGCATCTTTCCCACAACACCAAAAGTAAAAATAGTAATCGCCACTGTACCGGCAAAAGTACCAAGTGAGAAAATTAAGGCTGCGATAGTCGCAATTATGATGGTTGGCAAAGTTCTGACAATTGCCAGAAGAAACTTACACAAGCCAAGAACCACTTTATTCTTATTAATATTGGAACTAGATAAAATCGCAACCGGCAAAGCAAGGGTACAGCCAATAATTGTGCCCAGTAAAGACATCTTGACTGTATCAATCAAAGGTCCGATTACCTTGGGCAGAAAACTGAAATCCGGCTGAAAAATCTTGCCCAGGATTGCACCAAGCTGATTAAATCGCTTAATGATTATTCCAAGGTCAAAACCAGTCATCTTAATACTGAAAGCCAGTACCACTACAAGACAGATAATAATCAAAGGCATCTTCGATCTTGGTCTTTTTACTTCATGCCCATTATCAAGAACAATAAGCTCTGGCTTAAAGATTCTGTCAAACAAAGAATCCCTCATCTTAGGCCTCCTTTGATACAGGAACTGATTTACCCTTATAGACTATATCCAGCACATCCTGACTTACTTTATCTGTAGGACCATCATAGACGATCTGACCATCTTTAATACCGATTACTCTGGTTGCATAGTCTAAAGCCAGGTCTACATGGTGAATATTAATAAGAATTGTAATATTAAGCTCCTCATTAATACGCTTAAAGTCACCCATTACCATTCTGGCAGTAACCGGATCAAGCGCTGCGACTGGCTCATCGGCCAGAATAATACTTGGATTCTGATTCAAAGTTCTGGCCAGGGCAACACGCTGCTGCTGACCGCCTGAAAGCTGATCACATCTGGTATAAGCCTTGTCGAGAATGCCTACCTTATCCAAAGCTTCCAGAGCCTGCAGTTTCTGTTCCTTAGAATAAAGACCCAAAAGTGTCTTATACCATGGCATATCAGGAACCATGCTGGTTAAAACATTCTTAATAACCGTTGATCTGGTAACCAGATTAAAAGACTGAAAGATCATACCTATCTTTCTTCTAAAACGTCTTAAAGCCTTACCCTTTAAAGAAGATACATCAACGCCATCAACCGTTAAAGTACCGCCGGTAATATCATGCATCTTATTAATTGTTCTGATTAAAGTAGATTTACCTGCACCAGATAAACCGATAATTGCCACAAATTCACCCTGTTCAATATCCAGAGTTACATCCTTCAAACCCTGAACACCGTTTGGATACACCTTATCCACATGTTTAAAACTGATCATATATTTCCTCTTTTTATCACTAACAACTATTCTAACATATTAAAAGGAGCCACAGCATGTGACTCCTGATAATTCAAATATTTAGTTAAACTTATTTAACAGCTTCTAATGCAGCTCTTGCGCCATCATAGTCGCTGTCAACAGCCTTAGCATAACCAGTATGAGAATATACTGAGAAAATAGCCTGACCTTCTTCAGTGTTAATAACGTTGATTAAGGCATTCTGAATAGCGGCAATAAACTTCTCATTATAGATTTCTGGCTTAGCCTTAGTAATGGCAACTGTATCATTATAGATACCTTCAGTTACACCGATTACATTCAGTTCATTCCAGATAGACTCACTTCTGCCCATACCCTGCTTGCCAGTCTCATCCTTCTGATCGATTGGAAGAGTCCAAGAAGCTTCATAGTCGTTTCTGCCATCAGCGTAGCAGACAATGATATCAACCTGCTCAGCAGCAGCCTGTGCAAAGGCAGTACCATAACCTGAATCTAAAGTAGTAAGATTATCTAAATCAGTTAACTTCTTACCATAGTTTTCCATTAACCACATAGTAGGGTAGATATAACCAGCACTTGAAGAAGTCTTCTGAACAGCCCAGGTTGCACCATTTAAATCATCCCATGTTAACTCCTCACCGTTGTTAACCTTTTCAGCCAGCTTCTTACCATACTCAGTAGGTGCTGCATAGATTAAAGAACGATAGTAAGTAACCTGTGGGCCATTCTTCTCAGTCTTGTTTGCTTCACCATTCCAGTCAGCTGGATTAGTAGAGTCATTTGACAGACCGTTTCTTGTAGCAGTTAAAACTACATCAACCTCATCGGAATATAATGCATAAGTACCGCCTGGAAGCCAGCCAATATCAATAGTACCGGCAGCCATACCTTCACCTGTGGCATCATAGTTAGTACCAACAGTAATGTTGATAGTATCAGCAGCTACTTCATAGCCTTCCTCAGCCAGGGCAGCAGACAGTAACTCAGGTAAACCTTCAGTTCCAGCGATAATAACATCAGCATCCTTAGAAGGAACAAACTGCAGCTCTAATCCATCAAGCTTAACAGTAGCGTTATCATCGGTATTAACTGGCTCTTCAGCAGTCTTTGTAGAACAGCCTGCCAGCATTAATACTGCGACTAACGCAAGTAATAATTTTTTCATGTAAATCCTCTTTTCTGTGGTAAACCACGTATATAAGTTTAACATTAATAAGCTATGTAAAACACTGAAAAAACAAAAGAAACATTTTTCACATATTTCTGCACATTTTCAACTAACCCTCTTTACTCAGATGTTACAATTATCATCATGAACAAAGAACAGATTTACAAATACCTCAAAGAAAGAAATATACCATTTGAAATAACTGAACATAAAGCCGTATTCAATATGCATGAACTTAATGATGTATATCTTCCCTATCCAGAATGGGATGGCAAAAACCTCTTTATCAGGGATGACAAAAAAAGAAACTATTATCTCTTAACCGTAAGAGGCAACAAAACCGTCAATCTAAAAGACTTCAGACACAAAAATAATCTGAGGCCTCTATCATTCGCCTCAAGTGAAGACCTGTTATCAATTCTAAAGCTCACTCCAGGCTCAGTAACTCCCTTAGGACTTTTAAATGACGAAAACCAATCAGTAAAATTCTTCATCGACGAAGAATTCAGAAACAACAGAATAGGTGTTCATCCAAATGACAATACAGCTACCATTTGGTTAAATACCGATGATTTAATCAATATTATTAAAGAACACGGCAACGAAGTAGAATATACCTCATTCTAAATCAGACTCACCGGCAGATAATAGGCATTCTCGTTGATAGCCCTTATTCTGTCGCAGTTATCAATAATCAAACCAGGTTTTATAGTTTTTTCATATTTTTTCAGCACATTAAAATTCTTATTGGCCTTAGAAGGTTTTTCATTCTTCTTAATTTCAATTGGATATATTTCATCATTCTGTACATAAATAAGATCAACTTCTTTCTGATCAATATCACGATAATAGAAAAGACAGTACTTAGGGTTAATATTATTTGAATTCAGATTCTTAAGAATCTCAGATACAACATAGGTCTCAAAAAAAGCACCACTCATTGCACAGCGTTCCAGCATTAAAGCATCCTGCCATCTACAGAGATAAGCACAAAGTCCTGTATCAGTAAAATATATTTTTGGAGCTTTAATGATTCTGTTAGAAACAGATGACATATAAGGCTCCAGAAGATAGATGATTCCTGAGGACTGCAAAATTGATATCCAGTTCTTACAGGTTCTGACATCGATACCTGTCGCATTAGCCAGAGTATCATAATGCACTTCCTGAGCGGTTCTTAAGGCAACTATAGACAGGAAATTAAGAAACCTGGCTTCACTGCCCGCCGCAATAAGCTCACGAACATCTTTTTCGATATAAGTACTTACATACGATTCAAAATACTTTTCCCTGTCCGATAAGCCAGTAACTACATCTGGCATACCGCCCTTAAATATATCTTCAAAAATCTGCGTTTTGTTGCGACAGGAAACATTATTCTCATCTTCATATTTCTTCCATTTACTTATATCAGCTGAAAAAACATAATTTTCCTTATCATAAATCTCGCCAGCTGATAAAGACAGCATCTCTATTATTCCACATCTGCCAGCTAGAGAATCTGATATTCCTTTCTGTAGATTATATCGATTAGAACCAGTCAATACATACATCAGCTTTCTTTCCTGATTATTCTTTAGCCACTCAAACCTCTGATTATCAATTCTGATCTTTATCTCATCCATCAGTCCAGGAACCTTTTGAATCTCATCGATAATCAAAGGCCACCCGTATTCATCAAGAAATAAAGATGGATTAACCCTGGCCTTTGATCTGACAAAACATTCATCAAGTGAAACATAATTAAAACCCGGAAAAAGTTTTCTTACTGTTAGCGTTTTCCCACACATACGTGGACCATATAGCGCAATACAGGGAAACGACTCCCCTGTCTTTCTTATTTCATTTTCGACAAATCGCAGAATATGCACTCTATAATTTAATCATATTTCTATCTAAAATGATATCGCATTATTTAATTCGATTAAAAATGCATCGTATTGCTGTTTTAATCGCACTATTTAATCAATAACGAATAAAACGGTACTTTCTTATTGTTTGAAACAATCAAATTGTTACTTTCTTCGATTAAAACTACATTGCACCGTCTTTTTCATCGCACTTTTCTGATCTGTTAAACCATGGCCCTCTTCGATATAAAAATATCGACATAACAGTGGCTACACACCAGCCTACTGGCCATGCACACCAGATACCGACAGAACCAAGCACAGTTTCAGATAAAATAAAGGCCAGCACAACACGCAGTATCAGGTCGGTGAAAGTCGCAATCATGAATGATTTCATCAGACCTGCACCCCTTAAAATTCCATCGGCCACAAGCTTGGCAGATACCACAAAATAGAAGGGTGAAAGAATCTTCAGATAGATAACTCCGGTATTCATTGCCATTTCACTTGGATTATCCATAAACAGCTTAAGCAGAACACTTCCACCAAAGAAATACAGCAGAAATAAAGGAACGCTTATAAGCCATACCATCTTGATACCGGCTTTAAATCCCTGTTTAATCCTGACATTTTTGCCAGCTCCCAGATTCTGAGCTGTATAGTTAGATATACCATTTCCCATGGTTGTAAAAGATGTTATTACCAGATTATTCAGCTTAACACCAGCGGAATAGCCAGCCATAACTGCTGAACCAAAGCCATTGATGATACCCTGTATAACTATATTACCGATAGATATGAAACTCTGTTGAAGAGTACTTGGAATGGCAATCACCACAATCTGTTTAAGAATATCAAAACTGAATATCTTAACTTTATCATCTGAGTCAATAGATTTAAGTCTTGAGAAAACGGTCATTATTGCCAGTACACAGCTTATACCCTGACAGATAAAGGTTGCCCAGGCAACACCTGCCACGCCCATATTCAGAAACTTTACAAAGCATATATCCACAACAATATTGGAAACTGAAGAAACGGCCAGAAAATAAAATGGTGTCTTTGAATCACCAAGAGCTGAAAATATGCCATTGGCTATATTATAGAAAAACACAAATGGAAGTCCCCAGGCATAAATATCCAGATAAAGCTTAGAATCCGCAAAAACCTCTTCAGGTGTACGAATAATTTCCAGAAGAAATCCGGAACCAGCTATTCCAATAAACATCAGTACAAGACAGATTAAAGCGCTATAGATACAGGCAGTATAGACAGCTGTTTTCATATCGCCAAACTTCTTTGCGCCAAACATCCTTGATACAATAACTGAACAGCCCATGTTGCAGCCAAACGCAAACGCAATGAAAATAAGAGTAATCTCATAGCTGTTGCCCACAGCTGCCAGGGCATTTTCACCAATAAACTTGCCGGCTACAAAACTGTCCGCTATATTGTATAACTGCTGAAATATAATACTGCCAAATAAAGGCAGGCAGAATTTCCATAAAACCTTCTCTGGTTCACCAACTGTAAGATCTCTGTTCATCACAATATCCTCTTTTCTTTTTTACCAAAGTATTATAGTTCCACTGACACTACTTTTAAAATAGAATTTTGTTATAGGGATATAATTTCAGACTATAAATAAAAAACTGATATACAGCCATCAGCCATATATCAGCTTAGTATTTCCTGTTCTAAATCCACTCAAATACCATGTCTGGATTCTTCTTTTTAAGCCTCTCTATCATCGCATCTACTTTATCGGCCCTAACACCAGTTCTTTTTGAGATGCTGGATGAAACTGAAATCTTATCAGTATTATTCCCCTTAAGCAGCTTTTTAAGAGTATCAATATCGCCACTTCCGGTAGCGGTATAAATATTTACTTTACCATCAGCTGTTTTCTGCAGAAATGTTACGCCAGCCCCACCTATAACCGTTTCCAGTTCTTCATCACTCAATAATTCTCTAATGTTGTTTTCCATATATAAAATCCTTTCTATAC
>JBJFHC010000193.1:0-11083 GCA_051893275.1 Erysipelotrichaceae bacterium
TAACAAAACCTGTCTATCGGCTAAAGATGGCATCGTCATATCCGATATTTTAAAAAAGATAGTTGATGAAGAATACTACAAAAAAGATTATGAAAAAGTAACTATACCACTTTTAAGCAGCAAGGTCAGTTATGATGAAGCAATTGGAATTATTAAAACTATATCCGAAAATAAGATATTTGATTCTTGTATATAATCATGAATTATCTAAGCGTGCAACCGGAAGCTTCAATTTTATTCAGACCACGATTCCGGTACACCTTCAATTAAAATGTCATCTACCTTTGCCACTACCTGATATTCATCTTCATAGACTATCTCACCAGGATTATTAGTATAGACAAGATAATAAGGAACATTATATCTGTCTAGAAGCCATAAGGCTGGCTTAATCCACTTCAGCATTACATTGGAGTTATCGGTCTTAAAGAAACAGATAACTTTTTCCTGGTTCTTACACTGCTCAGGCCAGGGAAGATTTTCCGCGAACCATTCATCAATTGCCATATAAAGATCAGCATCTTCCTGTTCCATAGTCTTGTTGGCAATCATTTCCATAAAAATGGCAAAGATGCCCTTACCAGTTAAAGTATTGGCTACGAGGTTCCTGCCCTGTATTCTTACATATTTGTACTTGTTTTCCATAATGTATTCCTTCTATTAATTACTTCTATAAGTGCAATTTGAAAACAAATAAATCATTCTTCATAATAACTATTTTCGCTTAAGATAATATCAAACATTTCTCTTGGAGATACAATAAATGGCTTTATCGGAAAATGTTTTATATTTCCCGTAACCAGATAAGCATCTTCTTCTTTTCTGGCTTTCATTGTCACTTCATAAAAAACTCTGTCTTTTGGATCAGGTATTTCTATTTCAAGCTGTTCTTTATATACATATAATCCCTGCCTGACAAAAGTTTCAACAATATTATTCACAATTTCCTCATTAAGATGGAACTTTGGTCGTAAAAGCACTTCACGATATTCACCAAGAATTTCTTCATTTATTAAAGGCACAATAACACCATTAAAAGCCAAATCAATAATGCTTCCGGGAACAGATTTCCATTTCAGAGCTGCCAATACAACAACATTGGTATCAATTACCGCATAATACTTCAAGTTAATCCTGCTTTCCTCTGACAGATGATATTTCCATATTAATCTCATCCAGAGGCATTTCTGATATTCCGTGTACTTCCGCTATTTTGGATGCCATTTTCATTGCCTCCACACCCTTATTTGCAGGTTTTTCATCTACCTGCATACTGAAAGGAATTCCTTTATCTCTAACAAGCCTAGAAATGCACATTCTCAAATAGGATGGCATATCTAATCCAAGTATATTTAATATCTGTATTGCTTCAGTTTTTTCAACTTCATCTGTGCGAAATTGAATCAATGTGTTTGACATGACATATATCTCCTTTGTGATTATATTTTATCATCATATGAATGCAATTGTATACATATGATGATATTTTTAAAAAAATCTCTTAGAAAATATTTATTTTTTTAAATGTCCCTTGGAAAAGCTGCATATGGATAAAATAGTGCATTACACGGGCATCCTACAGCGCATAATCACATTTAGATACTATTCAATATAGTCGCATAATCACATTTTCTTCAATAATCAGGATTACGCATTATCACATTTAATCAAAGTCCCTTGGAAAATATTAAATTTTATTTAAATGTCCCTTGGAAAATATTAATTTTTATAAAAAACTCCCTTGGAAAAGTTGTATACTTTAATTAGAGGATCAGAAAATGCTAAAAAGAAAAATAGAAGAAGTATTAGAGCAGTGGAAGAAAGACCAAAATCACAAGCCTCTGATAATCAAAGGATGCCGCCAGTGCGGTAAAACTTACAGTGCTTTAGATTTTGCCCGAAAGAATTATAAAAATGTAGTATACATTAATTTTCAGCAAAATAAAGAATTTGCTTCAGCATTCTCCTCTTCTCTGGATGTAGACTATATCGTTATGATTTTAAGTGCATTCCTGGGACCAGATGTAAACTTTGAACCTGGAAATACTGTAATTATTTTTGACGAAATACAAGAATGTCCAGAAGCAAGAACTTCACTCAAATTTTTTCACATTGATGGCAGGTATGATGTTATAGGAACGGGTTCTCTTCTCGGTGTTAAAGGCTATAGAGAAAAGCCGAGTTCAGTACCTGTAGGCTACGAAACACAAGTAACTATGAAACCTCTCGATTTTGAGGAATTTATGTGGGCAAATGGAATTAAAGATGAAATTATAAATCTACTTAAAAAATGTTTGAATGAAATAACTCCTGTACCAGAACCTATACATATGCGTATGAACCAGCTCTATATGCAGTATGCAGTAGTTGGAGGGATGCCGGATGCCGTTAACGAATTTATTCAAAGTAAACAGCTAAATAAAGTTCTCCAGATTCAAAGAAATATAATTAATTCTTATGAAGACGATATGCTTAAATATGCTGACAAAAAAGACAAGGCCTGTATTATAGACTGTTTCAGAAGCATACCACGTCAGTTGGCTAAGGAAAATAAGAAGTTTCAATATTCTGTTGTGAAAAAAGGAGCTACATCATCAAAGTTTGAAGGGTCACTGAGGTGGATAGAAGATGCTGGAATAATCACAAGATGCAGAAATATGAACAATCTTGAACTTCCTTTAAGAGGCAACAGTATGGATGATGTTTTTAAGGTTTATATGCAGGACTGCGGTCTTCTTGTAGCGATGCTGGAAGATGGTACACAGGCAGATATTCTCCAGGGAAATATTTATACATACAATGGAGCCATCAACGAAAATCTCACAGCCGATATATTTACTAAAATGAATAGAGATCTCTATTATTTTCATAAAGAAAGCGGACTGGAAGTTGATTTTATAACCCGCTACAAAGGAGAATGCACATTGGTGGAAGTAAAATCTACTACTGGAAATACCAAAAGTACTAAAACAATCCTGGCTCACCCTGAAAAATATCATGTAAACAAAGCGATTAAGCTCGGTGATTACAACGTTGGACATACAGATAAAATAACTACTCTGCCAAGATATATGGCCTTTTTGCTTAAAGAATATTAATGAGAAGTGCGCATAATCTGATTTTGCGGCGTTTCATTACCAGCACATAATCAAAACTTTATATTACATAATATTAAAGGCAGCCTCAGCTGCCTTTATTGATTGATTAATCGTTATATTCCAGGTTCTTCTTAGTTTCCTTAGAGAAACAGTGAGCGCTTGAACCATTGAATGTTAAGTATACTTCCTTGCCAGTGTAGTCGTTATCTTCACCATTGTTTGGAACAATTACGATGCAATCCTTGCCATCTACTGTTACATGTAGATGTTCAGAAGCACCCATCAGTTCAGATACATCGACTGTACCCTTAAGACCTTTATCCGCAAGAACCAGATGGTCTGGTCTTACACCAAGAATGATATCCTGTTCTGGCACATTAAGATCTGTAAGTCTCTTCTGTTTTGCCGGAGCGAGTTCAACCTCAGCGCCGCCAGAAACTACTACATATTTATCACCCTTCTTAGTCAGCTTGCCATCGAAGTAGTTCATCTGAGGTGAACCGATGAAGCCGGCTACGAATAAGTTTCTAGGATGATTGAATACTTCCTGTGGAGTACCGATCTGCTGAATGAAACCATCCTTCATTACCACAATTCTATCGCCCAGAGTCATAGCTTCAGTCTGGTCATGGGTTACATAGATGAAAGTAGTATCGATTCTCTGTCTCAACTTAATAATCTCAGCTCTCATCTGGTTACGCAGCTTGGCATCCAGGTTAGATAATGGTTCATCCATCAACAGAACCTTAGGCTTTCTTACAATTGCACGGCCAATCGCAACTCTCTGTCTTTGTCCACCAGACAGGTTTCTAGGCTTTCTGTCCAGATACTGAGTAATATCCAGAATTTCAGCAGCTTCTCTAACCTTCTGATCAACTACATCCTTTGGCAGTTTGGCAATGCGCAGAGGATAAGCCATATTTTCATAAACAGTCATATGTGGATACAGCGCATAAGACTGGAATACCATGGCGATATCTCTGTCCTTAGGCTCTACATCATTCACAAGCTTGCCATCAATATATAATTCACCCTTGGAAATATCCTCAAGACCGGCAATCATTCTTAATGTTGTTGACTTACCACAGCCTGAAGGACCAACCAGTACAATAAATTCTTTATCTTTAATATCAATATTGAACTGCTGAACGGCTACTACACCCTCATCAGTTATCTGAAGATTAACCTTCTTCTCCTCTTTAGGCTCACCTTTCTTAGTTTTCTTTTTCTTCTGGTCTTCACTAAGAGGATAGATCTTCATTATATCTTTTAAAACTAATCCAGCCATTTTAATTCTCCTTATCCTTTAACAGCTCCCATCGTAATACCCTTAGTAAAGTACTTCTGGAAAATAATAAATACGATGATAATTGGAATTGACGCAAGTGCAGCACCAGCCATAATCAGACCATAATCGGTCGCATTTTCTGCCTGCATCTTGGCAATACCCAGTGAAATTGTCAGATTCTTGGTACTTGACAGCATAATCAGCTGCATGAAGTAATCATTCCATGAACTGATGAATGTAAAGATTGCCAGAGCACCAACACCCGGTTTAATCATTGGGAAGACAACAGAAGTGAAGGTATATAATTCACCAGCACCATCAATTCTGGCTGCCTCAATCATTTCCGTTGGTACGCCTTCCGCAAACTGCTTAATCAGGAAGACGCCAAACGGCCAGCCGACAATCGGATAAATAACGGCGGACATTGTGTTATATAAACTCAACGCCGACATCTCTCGAATTAAAGGAATCAGAATAACCTGCTTAGGCAAAGCCATGGCCGCTACTATCAGTGAAAATACTACCGTACGTCCAATAAAACGCTTCTTAGCCAGTGCATAGCCAGCCAGTGCTGAAGTAATACAGGTAAGTATCATTGCCATAACCGCCATAAATACGGTATTTACCAGCCATCTGATTGCCGCAGGCACTGTCGGACCGGCTGAGAAAACAATCGCCTTACCGCCATTGAAATATCTTGAGAAAGGAATAATAAATTCCCATAATGGCGCAGTCTGTCTTGAGAACAGCTTCTGATAGTTAGTCAGTACCCATTCAGTAGGGAACCATACAGGTGTAACTGAGTTAACCTGCTGAGCTGTTTTAAATGAACCAGTTATAATCCAGTATAGAGGGAATAAGAACAGTATCGCAAAAATAACGATGATAACTACTGAGGTTATTTCATATACAGGATTCTTTCTCTTACTTATTCTATTAGAATCAGCCATCTTAGTTCTCCTGTCCAACCTTATATTGGATAGCCGAAATAATCGCAATTATAATTGCCAGAACAACACCCATTGCGTTGGCATAACCATAACGGTACAGCTTGAAGCAGGTGTAATAGATATAGTACATAATTGTATCCGTTGCGTGATTTGGACCACCGCTGGTCAGTAACTGAATCAGCGCAAAACACTGGAACGAATTAATTGTCGTAATAATCAGAATATATAAAGTAGTAGGCATAATCTGAGGCCACTTAATCTTCCAGAAAACCTGACTTCTGGTCGAACCATCAACCTGTGCTGCCTCAATCAGTGACTGATCTACGTTACCTAATGCCGAAACATAAAGAACGATAGGCTGACCAACCGAAGTTGTAAGCAGAATCAGAATGATACAGCCCAAAGCGAATCTTTCATCACCCAGCCAGTTAATATTCTGACTGATCAGACCTGTCGCCTTGCCCAGATAATTAAATATTCCATAATAGTTGTTGAACATCCACTTCCATACAACAGTAACGGCAACCGAACCGGTAACTACTGGAAGATAGAATATAATTCTGAATAATGAAGTTGCCCACATCTTCAAATCATAGATAACAGTGGCAACCCATAAAGAGAATACACAGACAATTGGAACTGATACAACAACAATTATTAATGTATTTACTAATGCTTTTCTAAAAATAGGATCGTTAAACAACTCAACATAATTGGCAAAACCAACAAATACATCCTTAGTATCACCCATAGTTGAATCAAAGAAACTTGTTACAACACACATTACCATCGGAATGATTACAAAGCCAATGAAGAACACCAGACTTGGCAACATGAAAGCATATCCCGCTTTAGTTTCTCTTCTAATTAACGCCTTACTTAAACTATTATTTTTTGCCATAAAGTCTCTCTTTTAAGTAATTATTAATTAAAATGTAGCGCCTCATTGCGTATGCAACTACAGGCGCTACAATGTGCTTCTTAAATTATTCTACAAATATTTAAACTATTTGTTTGCAGTATCGCAGAATTCCTTAACTGCCTCAGCTACATCAGCACCAGAACCAACCTTCTGAAGCATGTTCCACCAAGCAGTTCTAGCTTCAGCCCAGTTAGAAGTAACCTGATAGTAGTCACCTAATAATGGCATCAGCTTATTGTATTCAGTCATGATATCATTGCCTGCATAGAGGTTAGTCATATCCTGACCAGCAGCAGTTTCTCTTACTGGGAAGTAACTTGAAGCAGTTACAGCGCTGGCTGCACCTTCACCAGAAGCCATGTAAGTAATGAACTTCTTGGCAGCTGCGATCTTAGCATCATCACCATTATTGAAGATACCAAAGCCCCAGATACCGCCACAAAGCTTAGCTTCATCGGCAACTTGAGCTGGGAATGCCATGAACAGAATTTCATCGCCATCATTTGTTAAACCAGCATCATTATTATCAGAATTTAACTGCTGAGCAATATTCCAGCAGAATGCCATGCTTAATACACCCTGTCTGAATAAGTTGATTTCATCACCACCAACGATAGAAGCATCGAATGTAATACCCTTAGTATCTCTTAATGTCTCTAAAGCCTTGATGTTTTCAGCAGAATCAGCAGTATACTTTGTATGTTCAGCATCAGTGAAAGTACCGCCGTACATATTATTAATGATTGCACGAGTACCCTGGTCACCACCCTGACCGCCACAGAATACAGCAGCAACAGTATCATAATCACCAGCCAGTAATTCAACAGCCTTTAAGAAACCGTCAGTTGTCCAAGTATGAGAATCAGCATCTAAGATAGTAGCTACATCAACTCCAGCCTTTTCACAAACAGCCTTAAGTCTTGTGTAGTTAACTGCCATACAGTGAGCAGTCATACAGATTGCATATTCATAAACTGCACCTGACTTATGTGTACAAGCTGTTAAAATCTGTGGATAGATTTCAGCCTTGTCAGTATCAGTAACGATGTCTGACAGATCAACCATTAAGCCCTTATCACCCCAGTTGGCAACAAGTCTTTCAGGACCTTCCATAATCAGATCTGGAGCCTGATTACCTTCGATTGCAGTATTAACCTGGTCATCACCATTAGTGTAGTCTAAGTATTCAACTGTAACCTTAATGCCTTCATTAGCAGCTTCAAAGCCCTTAATTAATTCATTAACAGTATCCTGATTTCCCCAACCACCAATTGGGTAAGTCCATAATGTAATTTCAGTTACATTAGAATCGTTGCCACCAGCTGTAGGCTCTTCAGTCTTGCTGCCACAGGCAGTTAAAGTAAGAACCATCATGATGGCAAGAAGCAAAGCTAAAAATTTCTTCATTGTTTCTCCTTTTTACACTTTCGTGTATTCCTTATGACTTAATTGTATTACAAATTTTCGCTACTTGAAAGCGTTTACAAAACAAATTTTTTGTCTTTTTTAACAAACTCGGAACATTGTCACAACAATTCAGATAAAAAATGGCTCTTAAACAGATTAAGAACCATTCTAAATATTTAATACAGAAAAATGTATGATTATCCTTTAATAATTTCACTGAGAAGATAGCCCTCACGGATACCATAACGGCTCACATAAATATTTTTACAGCCGTAGACATCTACAATACTTCTTAAAATCATCAACCCCGGAATAAAAGTATGAATACGCTCAGGCTCATACCTGAGAATTATCTCGGCTGCCTTCTTATCATCCCTTGTAAACAGATTATAAAGTTTATCCAGATTTTCCTTTGTCAGTATCCTGTTATTACTATCCAGATTATAAAGATGGCTGCATATTCTAAGACAGGCTCTGGCACTGCCACCGGTTGCCACACACTCATCCATCCTGAGCGGTGAAAACTTTAAAGCCCTATTGATTCTTTTCTGCATGCGCTCTATAGACTTCTTCCCGGGCAGAATCTTCTTTACATTCTCATGATAGAGCTTAAGTGAGCCAATACCCAGACTCATGGCACTTTTAATGCTTCCAGATTCAAATACTGTAATCTCTGAGCTTGCACCACCGATATCCACAAATATGCCACTGTCCCTTTTACAGTCCACCATAGCTCCAAGATAGCCGCACTGAGCCTCTTTTTCACCACTTAATACTTCAACATCGACTCCCGTACTGCCTTTAATTATTTCCAGAGCTTCAGCTGTATTATTAATATTGCGCAAAGAAGCTGTCGCAAATACCCTTCTATCAGCTATTTCCAGCATATCCAGCGTCTTATTAAAATCATTCAGTACAGAAACAGCTGCCTCAATGCCATCCTTGGAAAGATCGCCATTCTCCACATAAGAAGCCAGACCCGCCATCTGTTTCTCCTTAAACAGAATCTTAAAACCACTCTCATCAACCCTGTATACTGATAAACGGATAGAGTTAGAACCCATATCAATCAGTGCATATTTCATAAACTCTCATATATCCTTTCAATAAATCTCTTAAACAGACTGTTATTCTCCTTCTTATCAGCTGTTTCATTATGCACATCAGCACTCCTGGATGCCTCATCATAAAACTCCTCTTGTGAGTTGACTGCTTTGTCTGCACATTCTACTTTTTCATAATGACCATCGCTTCTTAACAGTGAAGCCTGTACATTATCATTAAGCATCGTATTAAACATCTTAATAACACGCTTCTTAATATCCTCATCCTTTATTCTCAAGGCAATCTCAACTCTTCTTAAAGTATTGCGGGTCATCATATCAGCTGAAGCTATATAGACATCCTCACCAAAAATATAGATTCTGGAATGCTCCAGCAGCCTTCCGACAATGCTTATGACTCTGATATTCTCACTCTGATTTTTAACACCTGGTACCAGGCAGCAGATTCCTCTGATAATCAGGTCAATCTTAACGCCGGCATTAGAAGCCTTATATAAAGCATCGATAATAGTTTTGTCAGTCATCGAATTAACTTTTAAACCAATATAAGCACGCTTACCTTCAGCCACATTTTTTATTTGTTCCTCAATCAGATCGAGGATACCGCTCTGCAAACCTAGCGGCGCAACCATCATTGTTTCATAATTCTTAATAAGCTCACTCTTGGCCAGTGCCTGAAAGAAAGTGGAAGCCTCCTCACCAAGCTTCTTATCCCCACTGATTAAGCTTAGATCAGTATAGAGCCTTGCAGTCTTCTCATTATAGTTTCCAGTACCAATCTGTGTAATATAACTGATATTTCCATTAACTCTGGATGTAATCAGACAGATCTTTGAATGAACCTTATAGCCATCAAGCCCATAAATAACCTGACAGCCGGCCTCCTCCAGTCTTCTTGACCACTCAATATTATTAGCCTCATCAAAACGAGCCTTCAGTTCAACCAGAACTACAACATTCTTGCCGTTTTCTGCTGCCTCAATAAGACTTTCGACAACCTTGCTGTGCGAGGCAACTCTATACAGTGTCATCTTGATTGAAATAACATCTTTATCGTTTGCTGCCTCATTAAGCAGGTCAAGAAAGGGTTTCATACTTTCAAATGGATAAGACAAAAGTTTATCTTTATTCCTGACCTGCTTCATAATTGAGACATTATTTACAAACTCAGATGATTTCTGTGGAATACGCTTAGAATAAAACAGCTCAGCTTTACTTCTTAACAGATCCTGAACATTAAACAGAAAAGAAAGATCAAGAGGACTCTGCGATTTCATAACCAGCTTCTTATCGGTCTTAGAATACTCACACAGAAGAGAAACAATATCCTCATCCAGTTCATTAAAAATCTCCATTCGAACTGGTGAAAGCCTTTTACGCTTCTTTATAAGCTTCTCCATGAAATCACGATAATCAAGATCCTCATCATAAAGATTATCGGCATCAATATCCGCATTACGTGTAACACGAATCAAGGTCTTGGCAACTACCTGATAAGAACTGAAAGTCCTGTTTAAATAATGAAGAATCAGCTCTTCCATTAATAAATAAACATTATCACCAAGATCAATCAGTCTTGATCCCAGTTCCCTGCCACAGCTTACAATACCCAGCTTTTCCCTGCCACTCTTATTACTTAAGACAGCCAGAGCATATATTCCCTTATTAGTCAGAAAAGGAAAAGGCTGCCTTTTTGAAATAACTGTCGGATATATCAGAGGCTTCAGCTGCTTATCAAAATACTTCTGGGCAACAGCTCTTTTATCATTGTCCAGATCACGGTACCTGGTAAGCACAATGCCTTTTTTGCTTAGCTCATCAACCAGTTCCCTATAAATAGTATCCTTAAGCCGATTAAGCCTTACAGTTTCCTTTACTATAGCTTCAATCTGCTGGGCTGAAGTCATATTTGTCTTATTATCACGGATAGATTTAGACAGAAGCTGCTGATCCATCAAAGAACCTACTCTCACCATAAAAAACTCATCAAGATTACTCTGATAGATTGAAATAAAATTAAGCCTCTCACCTAAAGGAAGATCTTCATTTCCAGCCTGCATCAGTACTCTTTCATTAAACTTCAGCCAGGACAGTTCTCTGTTTATATAGCTGTACATACCCCAAACACCACCATTACTTATTAATTTAATCAATATAAGATAAAATCCATGTCTAGAGTATGTAAAATTCAATTAAAAAGACACCTCCGTAAGAAGTGTCCTATATTGTATGAGAACTATATATCTTATTAAGAAATCTCCTCTGGATAAGTACAACCAGCGCTGGTGTAAAAAACAAAGAAGGCCAGAAATAATAGGCAAAAAGAATTACCAGCAGATACAGCACGCTAAACA
>JBJFHC010000194.1:0-2707 GCA_051893275.1 Erysipelotrichaceae bacterium
GGAAACGGAACTGTTTCTTTATTTGATGGTCAGTTAAATATTTCTTATATCAATATTCTTACTATTGCCGTATGTTTACTGGTTATGGTAGTTCTGACATTATTTATCAATCATACATCTATCGGTCGTGCAATGCGTGCCTGTTCAGAAGACAAGGGTGCTGCACAGCTGATGGGTATAAATGTGAATACAACCATATCTGTGACTTTCGCAATCGGTTCAGCCTTAGCTGCGATTGCTGCAGTCCTTTTATGTTCTACATATCCTTCAATTTATCCAACAATGGGCTCAATGCCTGGTATCAAGGCCTTTACAGCTGCGGTATTTGGCGGTATCGGTTCTATTCCTGGTGCCTTTGTGGGAGGCTTGCTGCTTGGTGTAATTGAAAATCTTTCGAAGGCCTATATTTCTACTCAGCTTTCCGATGCAGTCGTATTTGGTGTGCTGATTGTTGTGCTTTTAATCAAGCCAACCGGAATTCTGGGCAAGAAGATTTCGGAAAAGGTATAAGGGGGTTAGAAATATGAAGAGTTTATTAAAAATCTTTGATTCAAAACATCGTAGCCGTACTATATCTTATCTGATTGTTATTGCGATTTATATTGCAGTTGAACTGGTATTAAATTTTGGTAAAATGCCATCGCTGATTAAGAATCTGCTGGTACCATGCTGCTGCTATGTTACCTGTGCTCTGGCTTTAAACCTCTGTGTAGGTATTTCTGGCGAGCTTTCGCTTGGCCATGCCGGCTTTATGTCAATCGGTGCCTTTACCGGTGTTATTCTTTCTGGTTTAACTGCTTCAGCTATTCCAAATACTATTTTAAGACTGGTTATCTGCATTATTGTTGGTGCACTGGTTACAGCCTTCTTTGGTTTTCTGATTGGCATACCGGTACTTAAGCTGCGTGGTGACTATCTGGCTATTGTAACACTGGCTTTCTGTCAGATTATTATGTCTTTAATCGGTAACTGCTACCTGGGCTTTGATGCCAATGGTCTTCATTTCTCATTCATAAAAAATGAAGTAGCACTGGAAGCAGGAGGCAAGATGCTGCTTTCTGGTCCAATCGGTGCTTCGGGAACTCAGAGAATATCAACATTTACTGTGGGTATTATCATGGTTATAATCACTTTAATCATTATTTATAACCTGATGTATTCTAAAAACGGAAGAGCTATTATGGCCTGCCGTGATAACCGTATTGCCGCTTCAAGTGTGGGTATCGATGCAACGAAGACCAAAATGCTGGCCTTTGTAATATCAGCTGGTATTGCCGGCGCATCTGGTGTACTATATGGTCTTAATTTCTCAACCATGGCTTCAAGTTCTTTCTCGTTTAACCAGTCTATTCTTATTCTGGTATATGTGGTTCTTGGTGGACTTGGAAATATTACTGGTACAATAATTTCAACTATTGTGCTGTATGTTCTGCCTGAACTGTTAAGATCTCTGAATGATTATCGTATGATCATTTATTCACTGATTCTGATTCTGATGATGCTTATTACAAACAATGAGAAATTAAAAAGTATATTTTCATCATTTGTCGAAAAATTTAAAACCAGATTTATGAAGAAAAAGGAGGTACAGGACTAATGTCAGATAATATTCTAGAAGTAAAAGGTCTTGGTATCGACTTTGGCGGTCTGACCGCTGTAAACAACTTTGATCTGGAAATCGGTAAACATGATATTTATGGTCTTATTGGTCCTAATGGTGCCGGTAAAACTACAGTCTTCAATATGCTTACCAAGGTATACAAGCCTTCAAGAGGCACAATTGTCTTTGATGGCAAAGATACTAAGGATATGACAACTATTGATGTCAATAAAGCGGGTATTGCCCGTACATTCCAGAACATTCGTCTATTCAATGAACTGAGTGTTGAAGATAATGTTAAGATTGGTATGCATAATGAGATTACTTATTCTACTCTGGATGGTATTTTAAAGAATAAAAAGTATTATGCTCAGGAAAAGAAGGCTCATGAAAGGGCAATTGAGCTTTTAAGTATCTTTAATCTGGAGAAGTTTGCGGATGTTAAATCAAAGAATCTGCCTTATGGTGCGCAAAGAAGACTGGAAATTGCCAGAGCTCTGGCAACTAATCCTAAACTGCTTCTATTGGATGAACCGGCTGCCGGTATGAATCCAACCGAGACAGAAGAGCTGATGAATACTATCCGTCTAATCAGAGATAAATTTGATATTGCGGTACTGCTGATTGAACATGATATGAAACTGGTTATGGGTGTCTGTGAAAAGATTACTGTACTGAACTTTGGACAGGTATTGATGAGTGGTACACCAACTGAGGTTCAGAATGACCCAGAAGTTATAAAGGCTTATATAGGTGATTAAAATGCTGGAAGTAAAGAATTTACATGTAAGTTACGGCATGATTGATGCTGTAAAGGGAATTGATTTTAAGGTAGATGATGGTGAAATTGTTGCCCTGATTGGCGCCAATGGTGCCGGCAAGACTACTACCATGCATACTTTATCCGGTCTTTTAAAAGCCAAGGAAGGACAGATTATGCTCGATGGCAAGGATCTGACTAAAGTTAAAGCCAATAAGATTGTAAGCATGGGCTTAGTTCAGGTGCCAGAGGGAAGACGTGTATTTACGCAGATGTCTGTTGAAGAGAATCTGCAGCTTGGTGCCTATTTAAGACATGATAAAAGTGAGATAGCTAAAGACTTTAAA
>JBJFHC010000195.1:0-10775 GCA_051893275.1 Erysipelotrichaceae bacterium
CATCAGGATTTGCCCGATAAAACCGTTATTTACTGTGACTTTGCGATTGCCCTATAAAAGTTTTTGACCCAGATTTTACATTCAGTCCAAAACACTGATAATTCCATCGCTTCTCTGCTCAACTTTCAGTACTCTATTATATTCATCGGTAACACTTAAAACCTCACGATATAGATACTTATCTATCTCTACTTTAATACCTTCAGGTCTTATGAAAACGTATTCATCTGAACTTAAATCAATACCACTGTTATCATATTCACAGATTAATTCATCGCCTTTATAAAGCTTCATTTCAGCCTTGACTATCTCAGCCATTTCAATACCAAACTCATTATCACCAGTATCATGTCTTAACACCCGACAGTCTTTTTCCAGGATATTCTCCTTATCCATTGCCACCTCAAAAGGCCACACTATATCAAAGTCTCCAAAAGAGGCATTATAAAGACCATAGTAAACCCTAATAATTTCATTGTTATGGATATCAATATCGATTATCTCGATACTGATCTCTATATAATTGCTTAAAGGACAATTAATATCAGCTTCAAAATAAGCATCATCATTTAATACAGCCTCAAAATCAAAGCTTTCATCCTTACTCTTGCAGTGAAATATTGCCTGGGTATTTAATGACATCGTCTTTGGCTTATATAGAGCCTTCATCTTTAGATTATTATCATAACCAACAGCTGTTACACTATAGTCAGTACTAAGACTGGAATAACTGTTCAGAGCATCCTCAACTGAACTTACTATTGAATTAACCCGATTGTTTACATAGACATTCATACTGTCGATACTGTTTCTTAAATTCCTGTAATCCTTCTTAAGCTCATTAAAACCGAATATCAGAGAGATACAGACACATGAAAGTATAATAGTCATACCAGTTAATAACTTACTGTTTCGATATTTAACGACAGTTTCTTTCTCGCTATTTTCTTCTTTACCATTTATCAGAAATCAAGACTCACATTAAAAAGCTCTGCCATGCCCTTTAATTTATCAAGTTCAGGAATCGTCATATCCGCTTCCCATTTATAGACAGTCTGCCTTGATACGCCAAAAAGCTCACCCGGCTTCTCCTGTGATAAACCGATTTCTTTTCTTTTAACACTTATTCTTTCACCTAATGTCATGACTTTATTATCTTATTTATTGATGATTATCACTACCAACAGACAGTTTAAAAAGTGTTAACTGCTGGTTTGCATCAGCCACTTAGATAAAGTACCAAGCCTTAATTTTTCACAGACAAAAGATGTGTAGTATAAAGGTACTGTCAGAAGTTTTGAATCTGAATCATAGCCCATCTGATTTGTCGATATTTTGATTGCACACTCATATTTGTTATGCTGCGCAAACTTCGTAAGAGAATTGAGCATTCCTTTGCCCTTCTTTACATCAACAGGATATAGTTTATTGTCAGATTCAACGATAAACTCAAGCTCATTATTGCTCTTCCCTTTCCAGTAAAACAGTTTCTGACCATGAGCTGTAAGTTCATTAGCCACAAAATTCTCATAGAAAATTCCACTTAATGTATTCTCTCGATCTTTAGAAATGAAGTAAGCTGAATTAATGCCACTCTGATAAGAAAACATTCCAATGTCTCCCAGATACAGTCTAAAACTATTATCACCTTTATTAATCAGTGGCATGGTCACATGTTCCTTAAGTTCATAGGAAAGATTTATTATATGTGCCATCTTAAGCCAGTTAACAGGAGTATCATAATCCCTGGTCTTTGATCCTTCTTGAATAAGACCCGGCTTAAAATTTTTAGACTCCTTATTGAGCTGGGCATATATATTTTCATAAACATTTCGGCTTCTTAGAATTGATTCTCTTGAAGCCTGATACAGTTCCATATCCGCCAGATAGTTATTATATAGTTCACTTAACACCTTTCTGGAACTTAAAATATCATTGTCCTCTATATATACTTTCAAAGCCTCAGGCATACCGCCTATAAGCAGGTATCTATACAGATAGTCAAGAGCCAGTTCATGAAGCTGAATGCTCAATACTTTTTTGTTTTCAAAAGACTCAACTAAACTTTTATAAAGCATTTCATTGGCATTCATCAGAAACTCTTCAAAAGTTAAAGGATAAATTGTAAGCTCGTTAATCTTGCCGGTTGGAAATAGAAAACCTTTGCCATCTGTAGTACCTGGTTTGTTTCGCTGACGCTGAATTTTTATTCTCACCATTGATCCAGTTGCGATTACAGGGATCTCAGGATAATCCTGACAGAAGTACTTTAAAGAAGAAACCGCATTAAGACATTCCTGAATCTCATCAAATATCAGAAGCGTATTCTTATCTATTTTCCTTTCTTTATAAAGAGAAATAAACTCAATAATCTTTGCCGCATTAGCGGTAGAATCACAGAAATCCCGTATCTCATCTTCGATCTTAAAATCTATATAAATATAGTTGTCGGGGTAATATCTATTCGCAAATATATCACGTATCAGATATGTCTTCCCCGTCTGTCTGGCGCCCCATGCAATTAATGGTTTTCTGTGCTTATCATCTTTCCACTTTAACAGTTCATCTAAGGCTTTTCTTTCCATAAATACCTCTTTTCAAAGGTATTATATAACTAATTGCACCTTTTTATATATTTTTTGAGTCATTAATTACACCTTTTATACATTATTTAAAGCTATTATTTGCACCTTTTTAGGTATTTTATAAACAATTAATTGCACCTTTTGTAACTAAAAAAACATTACTGCCTAAACAGTAATGCCTTTAATACATATACACTTACAGGCCCGCAAAGGAATACATAGAAGGGTTGCGGTACTATAAGTTCAGTAAGCTTAAATAAGATGTGCCGTTTTCTGGTGCCTCAACACCAAAATAGTCACAGCATGTTGCCCCATTATCCGACATGGTCTTACGGGTACCGATATGGACATCGCTTAGACCTTTACGGTAAATGAGCAGAGGCACACACTCTCTGGTATGGCGGGATGAACCAATATCCGGATCATTGCCATGATCGGCCTGCACAATCAGAATATCATCTTCGGTTAATAGTGGAATAATTCTTGATAATCCCTGATCGGCTTTTTCCAGAATATCTTTATAAACATGAGAATCCTGAGAATGACCAGCCAGATCTGTTTCCTGTATATTGGTACAGATAAAACCTGTTTCGTTTTCTTTAATAGCTTTAATGGTCAGTTCCATACATTCATCTGTTGGCACACAGGAAATAGATATACCGCCATCATTGGCTACAATATCCGCAACCTTGCCAATCAGGATGCACGGAATACCATTTCTGGTTAAAATGGTTGGTGCCTGAACATTCTTGTTTACACCATAGCCCAGATGCCGGCACTGATAACCCTGTTCATAGGACTTGGATTTGGCACTTGCCACACCAATAAACTTTCCGTTTCTTACTTCTTCAGCATTATATAAATCCTGCATACTGTTGCCGGTACCGCCAAAGACAATAACTCGTCCAACCGTTACTACTTCTCTTACCTGTTCACCAATCTCCAGTTCCTTTTCAAAAGAAATGTAATCAAGTGGTGCAGTAACGTTATAGCACATGCCCAGATCTGCCTCTAAATTATCGCCAACCGTTACATAATCATCAACTACTACATATCTTAAGCCCTGGTTTTCACGATACTCTACCTTATGGCCATAGCTCTTGAGATGGTTATAGACTATCTCCACCTTTTCCTGGAAAGGCTGAACTTCCGGTTTCTTGGGCAGTGTACCCATAATTTCCTGATGACCCATAAAAGTATCAGCTCCATAGTGCATCAGTTCACTTCTGCCATAATTTGGATGAGAGGCAAACTTCATATATTCACTTTCTTTGCCATAGGCATTCATTAAACCCAGTGACTCCAGGGTTGGCAGTTTGAGATCAGGACAGTCATTTAAAATACTTCTTAAAGTATTAGCCTTTTCATCACCTGGCCTGGCCGTTGCCGCATCATCCATGGCGCCAATGCCAAAACCATCAAGCACAATAATAATAAATCTCTTACTCATTTTCTTTTGCCTTCTTATATGCTTCAGATAAGATACGAATAACCGTTTCATGTCCTGAGCGATTAACATTAATACGAATCATGGTATCAATACGCTTTGGATCTTCTTTTAAGAAAGTACCAGAAACCTTATAGAACATAGGGGCAAGCTCATACTTAGACTCCGCACCAACCGGATTTGGCAGACCGCCCAGCTTCTCAGCTTCAATGAGCATCTTTCTGGCTAAAGGCTCCTTAAGTTCAACTACCAAAACCTTTGACTGGGCATTGACAATCATTGAGTCTTTCACAAAATCCAGTTTCTTTACTTCCTCATTAGCTTTTTCACATTCTCTTGCCGCTACCGCCAACATTACTGGTGCATAGCTAAGACCACGTAATACTTCCTGAGCTTCCCATCCCTGAACCTGACAGCCGCCAGAATAATGCATCTTTCTGATCTTATCAATATATTCTTTCCTGCCGACAACACAGCCTATGCCTTCTGGTCCCTGCAGCTTGAAACAAGAGAAACATGATAAATCTGCACTCATTTCACAGCCTATTTTATCCACCTTCATTACAGCATAGTTTTCATCAATAATTATCGGAATATTCTTAACTGATTTCATCAGCTTAATCAGCTCACCAAGATCGTAGCTGTCTTGGGGTACCTGCCTTGTATGCTGAATCAGAATGGCCTTAATATCATTGTTCTTTAATACATTTATTACATCATCCGGATTATTATAGTCAGCCCTGATAGTATTTAAACCAAACATCTCTATCGATGTAACTGTAGTTGAATAGACTGGTGCATCATGGACCAATAATAATTCACCTGGCTTAATAATTGAAGACAAGCCATAACGTATAGCCCCGGTTCCTGAACCTCTGACCAGTATACATGCTTCCTGATCAAAGAAATCGGCTATTGTCTTTTCAGCCTGTATTGTAAAATCAGGTTCATTATTTGGCTGTTTAACACCCAGGTCACCACGTGATAATGACATATAGCCATTAAAGTTTCTGGTCATACAGTCCACTAATCTGAACTGTTTATTCATAGCTTCTTCAATAGAAATACTTTTCAATGGATAAACTTTCATACCTTGTAACCCTCTATAAAATAATTATTATGATCTAAGAAATAACGTTCAATCAGCGGATCATGATACTCATTAATCTCCAGTGCCAGTCTTAAGAGTTTTGAAATCTTGATATCATCATTCTCACACATCAGAAGATAGGCACAGCCAAGTTCACTCATCGGCAGGCTCATGGCAGTGGAACCAGCTATATTACATACCCGAACATAGCCTTTATTGGCCTTTTCCTGTATCTGTTTAGTTCTCTGATCGAAATGGCCAAACAGTGAATCACCATAACCCTCAAGATCTATTGGCCCTTCTTTGACCAGAAGCACATCACATTTCTTTAAAATATCCTGAAGATAGGGAACCAGAATATTTCTGGGACTATGATTTTCCATAACTTCAATTACTTCTGATTTAATACCATCATAATTATCATCTGAATAAACAAGACCATAATCATCGGCCGGTTTAATGTTAATGGCATATTCAATCGTCTTAATCAGAAGATCCTTATCTCTTGTCATAAAACCAATTGAATTAGTCGCTACCATACCATCAGTATTTGGTTTTGGTTTCTGTATTCTGTCTTCCTCTATTTTCTTGGAAATAAAAGACAGTATATTAAGACATATGGCTGGTGCCAGCACTGAACCACCACCATCATTGCCGATTCCCAGATCATTAATACCCGCAAAAACATTAATGGCGGTACCTGATGAAGAACCAGACATCATATGACCAGTAATGGGATTAATAAGTTCAGTATCTACCGCTCTTCCTGCCAGCTGGGACTTTTTGTCAATGGTATGTAAGGCATAGCCATACTTTTCCAGTTTATGCATTAATGTATTGGGAATAGAAGCTACATTTTTAATACCAACCGGTATCTTGTCTTCTTCAATATCAAAAGCCTGTACAACCGATCTGTAGGGATTTAACAGTGCAACCTTATGTCTTAACTTATAGTCCAGCATTACCAGTTCCTCTTGATTTCCTTTCCTAAAGAATCAAACAGAAAAAGCTCAGGTTTATTTTCACTTAAACCCTTAACCACTCCAACATGTGATCTGGTTGTGAACATCTGCGTTCTGAAGCACATCACTACAGTATCGGAAACATTGCATTCAGAATCAATAATGAAATGATAGTCAATCGAATCATCATCTGGTGCATGTACCTTATACTTAACCGCGCTCTTTACATCTTTGCCCACCATACAGTTTTCCAGATGACCTCTTCGATAGTTGCCGCCGCCAAAGCACAAAGCTTTGCCTCTGAAGTTATGGGATATCTCACTTACATAGACATAGCCCACTTTTTCAGCTTCATCAGATTCCTTGTGTAAAGGAGTCGTTCCGGTTAAACCATGACCAGGCTCGGCAGACTTTCCACCCAGCTCACTGATCAGCTTAAAGCTTGCACAGCAGGAAGCAGAAGGAATGTTATAGTTAATATCTTTATATCCTCTTTCACTCATTATTTTCTGAGCACGCTTCAGGGCATTGATATTTTCTGTTTCGCTTATTTTTTCACCATCAAACAGTAAAGCCGGGAATACTGTAATACCTTTAAGCTCTACATTGCCTAAACTTTCGATCAGATCGATATAATCATTGATTTCATTAGACGGAATACCAGCTTCCTGACCAGAATAAATAGTGGCATCTTCATCAGTTATTCTTAACATGATGTTCGATATAACATTCAGCTGTTTTGATACTTCATTTATTTCCTTTATTTTTTCTTTAGAAAATACTGTTATCAGCTTTGGCTTAGAACCAACAATTCTTTTTAAGACAGAATAAGGAACCTGTTCAAGATGGCCAACATTACATAAAGGAATATCATTATCCAGCATTAATAAAGCTTCCTTGTAGTCTACGGCTACACAGCCCTTAAAACCAATCTTAATTAATTCTTTAGCCACCATCGGGTTGCGGCCAATCTGTTTCAGCATAAAGTAAAGCTCCAGATTATATCGAGAGGCTTCCTTCACCATCTTTTTGCCGTTAGAGACAATAGTATCCAGATCCAGAAGATAGGTATCTGGAAGTATTTCACCACTTTGATGGGCCTTATAGGCATATTCATAAAGGGGGTAATTATTCTGTATTAATCTTTCCAGAAACATAAACTACTCCCAGTCATTATCCAGTATTCTTGCTGGATTATAGAATAACAGCTTATCAATATTATCCCGGCTCAAACCATATTCTCTTAACAAAGGAACAACACTGCCCATTACGGCTGTATAGCCTGGGCCCTTGAAACTGGTAAAATAAGTTCTTCTTGAAACATCATTAGATAATAAGATATGATCACCATAGCCTCTGTTTACAAGCTCAATAATATTTCTGGCTCTTGTTTCATCGGGCATATAGGCAGACTTGCCACAGGTATCAAAACCAATATTGACACCATACCTAAGAATTGATTCATGATAATCACTGTCATCAATAAGATCCTGATGACCAATTATTACCTTGTCCGGATTAATTCCCTCAGATAAAAGAATTTCCACTGTCTTAATACCATTAGGACGGTTGGTGTGAGTTGAAACAGCCGCACCTGTTTTAATGGAAGCTAAGGCAGCTGCCCTTAAGATTTTTTCTTCCTCTCCAATAAATTCATTTTTATTTGAAGCAATTTCCGCAATAATACCAGCCTTTACACCAGTACCATCGATTCCTTCCCTTAACTCTTTAATATATATTTGACTTACTTCTTCTGTGCTTAAATCCTTCAGATAATCTGGATGATATTCACTCAGATAAAAACCAGTTGAAGCAATTATATTCAACTTTGTATCTTTTGAAATCTGTACTAACTTTTTAATATCGCGGCCCAGATCTATCGTGCTTACTTCAATGGCGGATTTAATACCCTGATCCATAGCCAGCATAATCTCAGGCTCTACTTCTTCAATTGTTTCAATTTTGGAGACACCATCTTTACGGACTCTGTCTAAGTCAATAATAAAATGTTCATGACACAGAGTATATCCAAGTTCCTTTGGCTCGATATCTCCCAACACTGTACGTATCATACTTCACCTTCTAAGAATATAAAGGCACCCACAGGGGTGCCTTTATTAATTGTTTACTCGGGTTTTCCCTCTGATTTATCGATTAAAGCCTTAACCAGTGCTGGGACCAGTGTTTCAGTATGTGTCTTAACATAACCGAAAGCCTTATGTTTACCAGCATATACCTGTTTTCTGATCTGAGCCTCATTTGGACAGTTGCCCTGCTTAGATATAGTCAGACAGTTACCATAGCCCAATACCATGATGGCAGTAGCCAGAGAACCGCCGCCTCCAGTCATACAAGAACCCAGATAATAATCTACTTCGCCGCTTTTAACTTTTTTGGCTGCGACCATATCAGGGTCGGCAAGTGCCTCTACTTTATCACCAAAATTCTTTTCGATGATCTGTTTTGTCTGAGCGGCTGTCAGTCCACAACACTCAATTTTCAGCATAATGATTCCTCCTTATAGAACAATAAATCCTAACGCTATCATTATATTATAGATAATACCTACAACAACAGCACCGATAGGACCTACAGCTGACTTAGGAATTCTCTGTCCACAGATATCATTGAGTACATAGAATGCACCAACAATCATGATACCTACACCACCCCAGATAGCATTACCAGCTAAGAATGCACCAGCTGTCAGGGCAATACCGATGCAGGAAATCATACCATCTCTGATGTGATCGCCACACTTAGACAGTTCAGGGAACTTAGATAAACCTTTACCTAATAAGCCTAATAACTGGATTTCAACAAATTCAGCTACAAAACCAAATACAGGAGCCAGCCACCAGGTTGGAGCCAGTGCACCAAACAGCATTACGGTAGTTAAACCTACAGCCTGATATACACCAGTAGCCAGAGCAGTAGAAACAATCAGTGGAATAAACGCAATAACTACACCAATCATAGCCAGATAGAATGTAGACATATCACCAGCACCGATAGCCGAAGCCAGGATATATGGCTGATAAGCCTGAGCCAGAATCTTAATACCTAAGGCATTTAAAGCACCCTGAATGCACAGATACAGCCAGTTAGACTTAATAGTTGCAGCATTCTTTGAGAACAGGTTTTCAGTCTCTTCATCATTTTCAACAGCTGCTGAATCCTTAGAAGACTTAACGGCATAGACAATTAAGCAGATCATGCCTGCCAGCATTGCGAATGTATATGGATATAAAGCTACCGATACCTGTCCAAATGTCAGCTTGCCGACAATTGTACATACAACATAAACGATACCTGTAATTACACCAGTAATAATGCCCTTCTTAGGACCAAACTGACCAGCTACCGCAACAGCAGGGAACATACAGAAAATAGGCAGTACTGGAGTAGTGATATTAGTCAGATCACTTAAGAAATTGTATGGCAGAGCAGTAAAGGCTGCGTTGATGGCGTTTGTACCAAAGGCACATACAGCACCCCAGGCAGCACCTAAACCAAGGGCAACCCACTTGTTTGGTGACCAGGCACCCAGACAGTCAGTTGCGATCAAAGTAAGATGGCAGGCAATTAAGCCAGTACCAAGCCACTGGCTGAAGCCGGCTAAAACCCAGCCAAATCCCATGCCTGTTACAACTACCGCGAACTCTGGACGAGACATACGTCCTTCCTTCAGTTCAGGGTATACAGGTCTTGCACCATCGTTAAAGTTTGAAATACCTTTGTGCGAAAGCAGCGAAGCCCAGGCACAGATGGCAATCAATACGATGGATCTGAACATTAACGGATACTCAAAATTAGTAATGATACCTTCCATTTAATATAATCCTCCTTATCTTTTGACTTATCCTTATTTCACCCTCAGCAATTACCCTTAAAATTAGCTAAGAGATTATTTATATGTAATAATGCATAATTCCTTTCTGTTTCACTTAAAGGATTATGTGTACAGCTTAGAATATCACTTAAGATTTCCTTAGACTTTTCATAAGTATCTAGACCAAGCAACTCATTCATTACTTCCTCAGGAAGCTCTTCTACCGGTTCATTAGACTTATTTCGATTATAGGCAGCACTGATATGGGCAATAAAGAAATCCGCATTTTCCTCTTCAAGAACCATTCCGTACTTATCCTTAAATAAAGCTATAATCGATTCAACATCCCTGATATCTTCATCATTAAGCAAACCGCCCTCTCTGTAAAGATCAAGTCTCTCCTTAAAATCCATTACTTCTTTTTCTCCTTTTTCTTCATTGGCACATATTCAATATAACTGAGCCCAAAAAGCTTCATTGTGATCAAAAGACAAAGCTTGTCTGAAAAAAACGTAAAAGCCAGAGCCACTGACAAAGCGATTAAAGCCGGAATATAGTTGCCACTCTTTTCAATTACCGTAAAAGAACCAAGCAGTCCCAAAGCTATAAACATTATCAGTCCCATGGAAACATAGCGGTATTTCCGGTCTGTTTCATAATCAATGCACATCTTTGCATGGCAGTGTTCACATTCAATTACCTTAGATGCATTCTTGGAATTAATGTCTTTGACCTTGCCGCACTTGAAGCACTTCAGTCTATTTTTCATAAGTCTTCCTCTAATTTAATTTTAAATCAATTCACATATAAATCAATAAGAAAATACAAAATTTTGTATATTTATCTTCAATTTTTTAGA
>JBJFHC010000196.1:0-6056 GCA_051893275.1 Erysipelotrichaceae bacterium
AAAAGAAAACAAAGACAAAGAAGTATTTGTGCTGCAGTTTGTGGTCGGTGAGTTTGATATGGTGGTCTTTGATGCGGAATCTGCTTCCTGCTGCATATTTGAAATCAAACATTCAAAAGAAGCCAATAAGAATCAGTACCATCATCTGACTGATGAGGAGAAGTGTTCTTTATATGATCGCCGTTATGGCATTATTAAAGGAAGATATGTCATATATAATGGAGAAAGTTTTAAGGAAGATGAAATAAACTATATAAATGTCGAGGAATATCTCAAAGATATAAAGACTTATCTGCCTTTTTAAAAAGATATTATACATATAATGCAATAAACAGAAGGAGCGATTAAATATGCAATTGAATGATTTACAGAGACAGTCCATAATTGATGCTGCAAAGAAGGAGTATGGAAAAGAACATCCAGATGAAATTATTGAATCAATAAGTGGAGGAAGAGGTTTAACAGATGACGAACATAAAAGTATTATTAAAGCTTTCCTCAGTGCGGATGTTGACTTTAATTACTTCAATAAAGCTATAGACAAGTATACTGAGTATATTAAAAGTCTTCCTGAAGAGTGTGAAGAGATACTTTTTAAATATGCAGACTGGAAATAACAGTTGAACTTACTGAAAGACAGTTAAATCGCTTGCTGAAGCTTTATTATGAGAAAGTGACAAATGAATCAGAATGCTGGTGTTCTGGCTCTTTTTAGTAATATAATTTGAACATATTAATAATGTGCTGTGGTTTAGATACCAGTCAGGGAGAAATGCATGAAAATCAATAATGAGATCAGGGAATCAATCGTTAATTCACCAAGAAATATTCTTGGTGAAGCTGTTTTAGACCTTAGGCAAAGAGAAGATAAACTTAAGGATCTGAATGATAGCTATAACAAAGCTAACCGGCTGGCTGCAGAAAAGAAGAAGGAAATGGTTGACTATTATCATTTCATGAGTGCTGTAAGCCGTTATGAATCATATATCGAATCTCTGGGAGAAAATGAAGAATACGAACTCTTCAGTTATGAGGCCTGGAGATAGAAAAAAGACAATGATTTAAACTCGGGATTGAACGCTTATTTTCTGTTGAAAGCTGTATACCTTTGCGATTAAAAGCGTATAAATAAATGTAAGGAGGCAAAGCAGAAATGAAAGATGAAGTAAAAGAATCAATGATCAGAGAATTCAACAGGATTGCTGGTGTAGAACTGGGCGATGAAGAACTTGATAAGATCAGTGGTGGACGTATCTTAACAAGTGTCCAGCGCAGACATATTTCCAGTATAATGAAGTCTAAAAGTAACGAGTTGAATAATGGCGTAATAAGTGAAGAAGAATACAATGCCTTCATGGATGCCGTTTACAGATATGTTGCATTTGTCAATGGACAGGAATCAGGGGAGCCGATACTGCTGTTCAACTACGATGACTGGAAACAGTAATTATGATAATAATCCACAAGTTGCCTGATACAAATAACAACTTATTGTAGATGCTATAATCTTTACGAAAAAAGGAGAAACAATATGGATGATACAAAAGATAAGGAAATTCTTGATGAACTTCTGGAAAATATTAACGGAGGAAGGGCCCTTACCCAGGCCGAAGGCAAAGTTCTCTTCAGCGAGATGCAAAGCGCCAAAAAAACATTGGGTGAAGAGGAATATAAGAGCTATTACAATGCTCTTTGTAAGTATGTGAAATATATACAGTCTTTGCCAGCTGATGCTCCAGAACATATTTTCAACTATGACTGTTACGATGGAGAAAGCTATGATCCAGGCAGGATCAATTAAAGAAATATAAGATTTATCCTTTGACTTACAATGGATACAAAAGGATAAGTTGTAATGGCTTATTATTTGTATACTTATATTAAGTAAACACGTATAAATAATTGAAAGGATATAAAGCTTATGAAAATGAATAATGAACAGAGAGAATCTGTAGTTAATGCCATTAAAGAAGTAATGGGTAATGAACTGCCTGATGAACTTATGGATGCTGTAAGTGGTGGAAGACTTATGAATGATGTAGAATTTCGAAATCTGCTCTCTAACTGGTACCATTATGAGCAGCAGCATGATCAGGGAAAGATATCAGATGATACCTATAACTCACTGGCAACAGCCTTTAAAAACTATTCAGACTATATTGATTCCCTGGATAAAGATGCTGAAACAGTACTGTTTGACTATGAAAGATTTAAGTAGGGGGAAATATTTATGAAAATGAATGAAGAAATGAAAAAATCCATAATGGATGAAGCGGCCAAAAGATTTGGCAATGAACTTCCAGATGAACTGTTAGATACAGTAAGTGGTGGAAGGGATATGACATATGATGAAGAATTTGAAGCATCAATGAAAACCTATATGGCAATCGATTCTGCCATGAATGGAAGAATAAGTCAGGAAGAGTTTAATGACTTTATGAATAAAGTTATGGAGTATCGAAAATACATTCAGTCTTTGCCTGATGATGCTCCACCACAGAATTTAGGCTATTTTAGTTTTATGGATTTTTATACTAAAGAAATAAGGTAGTTTTTAAAAAAGAAATACAGATGATGGATACAGAAAAACTGATTAAAGAAATAGAAAAACATAAAGCCATAAAGATAATCTTTATGGCTGATTGTGGTTCTAAGGCCTGGGGCTATGAATCTGAAAGCTCTGATGAAGATATTCGTTTCATCTATGTAAGAAATTTAAAAGATTACTTAAGAATTGATAATACAGATGACTTCATTGAATATAAAGATGATCATTATGATATTACCGGTTTTGATATCTCCAAGGCCTTAAAACTGATCTATAAGTCTAATTACACCATAAATGAATGGCTGCATTCTCCATTAATCTATTTTCAAGATGAATGCATAGAAAAAATACAGGACCTGGCCTATGAATGTTTCTGTCCTACACCGATTATTAAACACTGCATTGATGATGCAACTAAAAACTTTAAGAAAGTATTAAGAAGTGACAATGTGCTGGTTAAACATTATCTGCAGGTTTTAAGGTCTTTATCCATTGGACTATATGCTCATGGCTATGGTGCATTTCTTGTTGAAGACAGGGCTAAATATGTTTTAGATAGAGAAATCTATGCCTTATATCTGGAATTAGCAGATATCAAAAGAAGTGATAGAAATGCCCGTATTAAATCAATTAAGTTTCTAAATGAATACATAATGTATGAACTTGATTATCTGAATTCAATTAAACCGGAAACTAAAATAAATGACATAAACAAAATAAATCAGGCATTCTATGAAATAGTTAAGCAGTATGAAGACAGTAACATTTAAAGTACTCAAAATATTGGAAAGAGAAAGCGATGAGACTCATACCATTACGCCATTAAGATTATTAGAGCTTTTAAGGTATGAATATGACCTCAAAATAGACAGAAGAACTCTATACTCATCAATTGATGAATTAAAGGATAATGGCTATAAGATTGAGTCCTACAGTGATAACCATAAGGGTTATTGCTTATTAAGCAGACAGTTTGATGAGTCAGAGGTTTTTCTCATGACTAATGCACTATTTGCTTCTAATTTAATACCTAATGAAGATTCCAAGAAACTGATTCATAAGCTATTAGATACTCAATCGATTTATTCTAAAGATAAACTTAATTCATTACACCTGATAGATAATAAAAACAAGAAAGACAATGATCAGTTTTTTGACAATATTTCTATTATCTCTAAGGCAATATCTCAATCTAAGTCTATTTCCTTTGACTATACCAGATATGATATTTATAAGAAGCTGGTTAAAAGAAGAGATAAGAGATATCATGTATCACCTTATTACTTAGTTTATAAGAATGATACGGTCTATCTTTTATCTAAAACACTTAATCATGATGATCTAAGTATCTATAGACTCGATAGAATGATTAATGTAGAGACTGATTCATCAGCAAACTTTGAATCCTTATCATTAACTGATCCCTATGACTATATTTCTAAGCATATGTTTATGTTTTCAGGTAAGACATCTCTTATTAAACTGAAATGTAATATATCAGTACTAGATAATTTAATAGATACCTTTGGCAAGAATATCATCATTTCTAAGTCAGAGGGTGACTGTTTTATCGCCACATTAGACTCATCGTTACAGGGCATGAAGTACTTTTGTCTGCAGTATCTGGATTCAGTGGAAGTGCTGGAACCATTAGAACTTAGAGAAGAGGTCATTAAATCCATAGACAATGCACTTAAGCACTACACCTCTACATAAATATGTATAGGTGTTTTTATTATGTGGTGAGATAATTGAAGTAGGCACTTATTGGGATGTGAATAAAGACTTATCCTTAATCGGTTTATTTCTAGAAACAATAAGGAAGCCTGTAGCTGCTGGTTCAATTTTGAACTGGCAGCTTCAAGATTTTTTCCGTTTTTATTCAATAAATCTCTTGTTTTACCTAGTGAACAATTTGTTGAATAAATGTTTTAGCCAATAGAACGCTTGTTATCATATAATTATTAATGGATATTCTGAAACAAGTGATAATGTATTCATAAGGAACAAGGAGTTATGGGATGGATAATAATTTAACATTAGGACTAGATATTGGTATAGGTTCAGTTGGATGGGCAGTAGTAAATCAAAAAGAAGCTAAGCTTGTTGATATGGGAATACGCCTTTTCGAAACTGCAACAGAGGCAAGTGAACCAAGAATGCACCGTTCAGCAAGACGCAATACCAGAAGAAACAAATGGCGCAGGGAACAGATGAAAACGGTTTTTCTTGAAAGGAATTTTATTAATCAAGAAGAATTTGATGATCCAGATTTTTTATCTTTTACTTCGGATAACGAGAAGTATAAAAGGCCTGATGTAGACACTGTTTATCATTTAAGAGCTAAAGCTTTAAAAGAACAGGTAAGCAAACGAGAGCTTCTGCTTTGTCTTTACAATATCTGTAAAACAAGAGGCCATTTTTTAATGGAAAACATTGACTTTAATACCGATGGAGTTTCTTTTGAAGTGTTTAAAGAGAAGTTTTACGAATACAGCAATCCGTTTATTTCTTTTGCGAATGATAGTTCTGAATTTGAGAAAAAGGTTTTGTTACCATTATTTAATTCTGAGATAAAGGTTAAGAAAGATATTAATCAGCTGTTTAAGAATTATGCTTTTGCTATAGACGACGATAATGAAACGGGATTGATAAATCTTATTTATCTGCTAAGAGGATATACCGGTGATCTTGGCAAGATAAGCGATATATATGAATCTAAAAACATTACGGTTATGGATTTAAAGAAGAAAACAGATGAATTAACAGAGTTTGAAGAGCATGTTGTTGAACTGTTTGATTTGATAAATATAGCCAATATATTATCGGAAGACTGCAGGTATCTGTGTGAAGTGGCTGTGAATAAGTTGGATTCATTTAAGAAGTCTTTTGTTGATGGTAAAGATAATCCAGAAGTTTATAACGAGGCAAAGAAAAATCTTCAGACTAAAAACAGCAGTTCGAAACATTTGAGAGCTGTTAAAAATCTTGATAACAGTTATCCAAATGGTTTGTATGTAAAAGAAGCGGTTGATATTTTGAAATGTCAGCAGAAATATTATCCAGAAATAGATGATTCTTTTATTGAAATCTGCAGTTCTATTATATCTGCAAGAATCCCATATTATATTGGCCCTTTATCAGAAAAAGGAAAGAATGCCTGGCTGAAGAAGAATAATACATTTAAATATAGCTTTGATTATTCTATAGAGCATTTTAAATCTGTTAATGTCTATGAAAGCATCAGAGAATGGAAAAAGAGAATGGTTTCCCATTGTACTTATTTGCCGGAATATGAAGCCATGCCAAAAGGTTCTTTCGTTGCTGAAACATATAGCATCCTGAATGAGATTAATTCTTATGATAATTCTACATTGGATTCTAATGGCCAGCAGTATTACCTGACCAGAGAAGATAAAATCAAAGTATTTGATGAACTATTCCTAAAATGTGATGGTGACATAACTTTTGGCGATGTTGAGAAACTTTTGAATCTTAAACATTTTGG
>JBJFHC010000196.1:6156-10729 GCA_051893275.1 Erysipelotrichaceae bacterium
ATGATGTATATCATCAACAACGCTTTTGATCACAATGGTGAAAAGATTGACTTTGTTTCTAACAAATATTTAAGACTTTTAAAGGAAAATGATGGAGTTCTTGACATTAACCTGCTTATTGATGATGGAAAACCGGTTATTCCTGTATCAAGACCTACTATCAGAGCTTTAAATGAAGCATTTAAAATTTATAATGCGGTAATTGATACCTATGGAGTACCTAAACGCATTGTAATAGAAACGGCTGGCGGCAAGGATTCAATCAAAGACCACACGGTTGTAGATGAAAAAGGAGAGAAGCGTTTTACAAAGATTGAATCATTGTACAATCATCTGATTAAACAGATAGATGAATGCAAAATTGATGATGCCTTCTTAAATGGCGTTCATACCGACGATATAGATGAGATTAAGAAACAGTTTGAAAAGAATAAGGATAAAATTGAATTGTATGTGAGACAAAACGGTATTGATCTGTTGACTGGCAAACCGATTAAATTAACCAATTTAAATGAATATGAAATAGATCATATTTTGCCTAGAGGTTTCCAGGATGATTCTATGAATGATAAGATGCTTATCAGCAAGCTAGCAAACGCCAAAAAGTCTAATAGGCTGCCAATAGAATTCTTAGAAAGCCCTGATGCTAAAGACTTTACAACGATGACTGTTTCCAGATTCGAAAAAATAGTCAATGGCTTGTTTGACATGGATCTGATTTCTGAGAATAAGAGAAACAGACTATTAATGGTGAATTCAAAAGATGTTGAAAAATTTGTAAAGCAGAATCTTGTTGATACGAGATATATTATCAGCGAATTTATGTCGGCTGTTAATGCATATAACAACATTAATAATTATGATTCCAAAATTGTTGCACTAAAAGGTGCTTTCACAAGTACTTTCCGAAAAGCATTTTATATTGAAAAAGACAGGGAACTTGGCAATCAACATCATGCAATAGATGCTGCAATGCTTTGTGTAACAGATGCTTGTTTATCTTCCTATTTCCCTCATTATGATGAAAGGGGTGATTTTGAAGCTTATTCAAACTTCATAAAGGAAACAATACGCAATGAAGAAAACAATAATGATAACACAAAAGAGAAGGATAAGAACAGAAATACAATATCATGCGCTTATTACAAAGCCTATGGTCATAATTTCAGAAGAGAGAATTCTTTAATTAATCAGATTAAGAATACTGTTCCACTGTATTCTCACAAGGTCGAGAAGAACTGGAAGGGAACACTTACTGAAGCTACTCTTCATGAACCTTTGCCAGAAAATGATAAGTCTGCTCTTTCCATTATCGGGATGAATAACAATATGAGGTCGTTCAGTGGAGTAAACTGTGTTGCGGTTGATTTTTATAAAATCAAAACTACAAAAGGTAAAACACAGCACGTGTCAATACATATTCCTTATTCGATAGTTGATTCTAACGGCCTAATAATGAAAGATAAGTATATTAAGCTGATAAAAGAATACTACTGTATTCCAGAATTATTGGATGAATCGGGAAATTTAAAAGAGAATCTTTTTAGGTTTAGAGCTTTTAAAAACGATATCATTTATGACACATGCACTAACATACCTCAATTATTTAATATTGGTAGTATTGCATTGAAAAAGCTAGAACTTAAACAAATTTTGAATTTTTCTTACAACAGTATTTATGCAGCAGCATCGGAAATGGCCTATTTATTGTCTAAGAGATTTGATATAAAATTTGGCAAAAACGAAGGAACTCCGTTTAAAGAAGTATCTGTTAATGACTTGATAGAGTATTCTGTAGAAAATCTTTTCGAACTTAAGAATTTTCCTAATTTTGAGAAGACATTGAAAACCAGACTCAAGGATGAAAAGAATCTGATTTCTTTCTCAAGAAAGTTTGTGTATCTGGCAACTATCGCCAACAAAAATAATGTCCCACCTACTATTGATGGTCAATATTTACCTACAGCAAACAACAATACCATCAAAGGCAATGCTGATGCTGAGTATGTGAAAATCAAGTATGATATTCTTGGCGTGAGATTTGGAGAATCTGTTAAGGGTAACCTGATAATCAATAGTGCGCATGGTACATGTGGTAAATATACTAAGGTGAAAAGAGAAAAATTTGATTGGAAAATATCAAAATACGTAGTAGAATAATATTGTCTTAATCAAACGAAATTTGGTCATTGTGAGGAATAATGATTTAATTCGAAAACTATCAGAGTAGCCGATTGTGGCTACTTTTATCATTATTTGGAACAAATGGGCTGGAAAACTGTAATAGTTGGAAGCGAGTGTGTTGTTTCTGTTTCTCTTAATAGGATGAAAATCAGTGTTGGAGAAGAATACCAGACTATTCCTCTAACCGACATTGATACGGTTATTTTTTCTCATAATAAAGTTGTTATTACTATACCGCTGCTGGCTGAGCTGGTAGATCATAATATAAATGTTGTAATCTGCGACAAGCGGAATGACCCGATTGGAACGTTCAACTCCTTTAATGGACATTCGCTGGTTTTTAAACAATTGAATAATCAGATTAATTGGAAACTTACCAGGAAGAAAAAACTTTGGAAATGCATAATTGAAGCCAAGATACAGAGTGAGATTGACTCTCTTAAGCATCTTAATAAATCTTTGGATGTAGTTAAATCCTTATCTTCTTATAAAGAATCGGTTTATACCGATGATCAGACCAACAGAGAAGGAGTAGCTGCCAGAGTATATTTTCAAGAGATGTTTGGCAAAGATTTCTCTAGAGATGACGATAACGTGTTCAACTATGCGCTAAATTATGGATACAAGATTATCGCAAGCTATATATCAAAATGTATAGTATCCAGGGGTTTACTTACTCAACTTGGTATACATCATATAGGAGAAGGCAATCCGTTTAACCTGACATATGATTTTATAGAACCATTAAGAGCCGTTGTTGATGTCTGGGTAGCAACTCATATTACGGATAAATTTACAACAGCTGAAAAAACAGAGATTATTGATTTACTGAACATCAAAGTCAGTGTTGATGGGAAGTGGTTCAGACTAAGTGATGGTATAGAAGATATTGTGGATGCTTATATAGGATATATGAACGAAGAACGTAATACCATAAAGACCGTAGATATATCCAAGGGATTTAAGCAGGATGATATTTGATAACTTTATGAGATTAATTTTGTTCTTTGACTTACCTATGGTAACAAAAACTGATCAGAGAAGATATAGGAAATTCATTAAATTCTTAACTGGCGATGGATACATTATGCTTCAATATTCTGTTTATTGTAAGCTCTGTATAAATAATGATTCAGTAAAAACATATAAGAAGAGACTCGAAGATAATTCACCGAGTGAAGGAGATATTAGATATTTAGTAATAACCGAGAATCAATATCAGGGGATTAAAAATATCAACAATACTTTCTCTCTGGAAGAAAAAATCACAACGAGTGACAGAACGATGATGATAGGAGGTTTAAATCCAGATGAAGATAAAGACTGAAGATGAAACATTTATAATACCGGATTCTGATAAACCGCTGTTAATAGAATTTAATGGATACAAAGATGCAGTTATTGATTGTTTGTCTTCAATATTCGTCCAGAAAAAGAAAAATAAGTGTCGTGTATTTGATGATAATGGAGAAGAAATAAGATTCGGAGAAGCTAACTTCATCTATGTTCCCAGCGATATTTCTATTGACAATAATATGAACTTGAGAAGTAAGTCTATATTGAACAGTTCTTTAGCGGAGTTTATTCAAGATAATCCCGACGACTTTCTTTCTATAGAAACTATTCGTGATGGTTTAAAAGGAATAACAACTGATAAAGGAATGTACAAGATTCTAAAAATTATGACAAACGGTTTAAACACTTCTCTGTCCGTAGAGTTTGACCATCTAAATATTCCTTCATTATTAGAAAGCCTGGTATTTGAAAACCATGGTTTATCTAAAACCGAGAAGATGATGTTTATCTATAACTTGTTAATTTATCTAAGTCGCAACAATTACAACATAATAATGATTGATATAGAAATATCTGAAATGGTTGAACACTGGATATCTTCAATTAATAACAACAACTGTACAATCTTGATTGATAATGGTGAATGTAGCAATATATGCAATAGCACTTATAATCTTGTCAGTTTATCTAATATAGATTTCTGTGAAGATATAGAAATAAGCAAAGAAAACGTTAGTTTATACTCTTATCTGCTTCATCCTCTGATAAGACATAACAAAGATCTGCAGACAGAAAAAAATCAAGAGAAAATAACTAGAATTAATGACAGAAACACTACTTTTTTCCTAAAAACAGAATAACAAAATACCCATATTTACCTTTAAAATAGGGCGAAATATGGGTAAAATAGAGCCGAAGGTTCCTGAGGATGACCAGATTTTGTATGATTAAGACCTTTACATCTTCATGATAAGTAGGAGGTGGGTTCCTGAGGATGACCAGATTTTGTATGATTAAGACAAGCTGGTATCTAATAATTGTAAGTTTTAGTTCCTGAGGATGACCAGATTTTGTATGATTAAGACGATTTGAA
>JBJFHC010000197.1:0-4733 GCA_051893275.1 Erysipelotrichaceae bacterium
GCCGTCATACTCCATTCGTTGCTAACTACCGTCCACAGTTCTACTTCCGTACAACTGACGTAACTGGTGTTGTTAAGGAATTAGGTGGTGCTGAAATGGTTATGCCTGGTGACCACGTAGAAATGACAGTTTCTCTGATCGCTCCAATCGCTATCGAAAATGGTACTAAGTTCTCTATCCGTGAAGGTGGTAGAACTGTTGGTTCAGGTAACGTTACTGAAATTCTTAAATAATTGTCTTACTAATTGATTATTTAAATATTAAAGAAACTCGCTTATGCGGGTTTCTTTTTTTGTTTTAAAAAGCTGTCAGATGACAGCTTCGTTCTTAATAGTTATTATTTATATAGTGCAGCCAGACCGCCATTTGAAGTTTCACGATACTTATCGAGCAGATCTTTGCCGGTATGATACATTGTTTCTACTACCGCATCAAAAGATATCTTTCTGGTTTCAAACAGAAATGAAGCAAGCGTTACTGAATTAATAGCCCTCATGGCCGCAACCGCATTTCTTTCAATGCAGGGAATCTGCACATAGCCATGAACCGGGTCACAGGTCAGACCCAGATGATGTTCCATAGCCACTTCGGCTGCATATTCTATCTGTTTAAGATTCATATTGGAGATCTGGGCTTTTGCCGCTGAAGTCATTGAACAGGCTGAACCAATTTCGGCCTGACAGCCACACTCTGCACCCGATATTGAGGCGTTTGTTCTAATTACATTGCCAATCATTCCCGCAACTGCCAGTCCATCAATGATTTCATCTTCACTGTAGCCTCGATCATGCCTTAAATAATAGAGCACTGCCGGAAGTACACCGCTGGCTCCACAGGTTGGCGCAATTACTACCATCTTGCCGGCAGCATTTTCTTCCGCTACTGCGTAGGCATAGGCACTTACAAGCCTGTTTTCTCTGGCGGTTGGTGATTCCTCTTTCACCACCATGTTGTAGAGCTTGTTAGCCTTTCTCTCCAGCATCAGATCACCTGGAAGAAGTCCTACTGTATTTAAACCTCTTTGAATACAGTCCTCCATTCTATGCCAGGTATTTATCAGTTCCTCTTTGATATCCCCTTTTTCTTTTTCATAGATATAATCAGTCAGGGAAATATTCCTGTTTTCACATTCATGGATAATATCGCTCAGATGATTAAATTCATAAACATCTTCTTCATAATAATCATCATCAAGAATCTTGATTTCTCCACCCCCAACTGATAGAACCGTTCTTTCAGCTATAAGTTCATCATCCTTATAAATCTTAAATACCATTGTATTTGGATGAGGGAGATCAGTTTTTTTATAATCAAAAATGATTGAACAGTTATTTAAAATAGACAGAATCGCCCTGTCGGTCATATGTCCCTTTCCGGTTAAAGCCAGCGAACCATATAAAACTACCTCGAAGCGATTTGCCTCGGGGTAGTATTTCTTAATAACTTTGGCAGCTATAGTAGGCCCTACTGTATGGGAGGAACTTGGACCGCAGCCGTATTTATAGATTGTACGTATACTCTTCATAAACTAATTAAAATAAACCATTGGATCTGCAGGTTCTTCCTGTGGCAGTATTTCATCCGCATATACTACACAGGTTTTATATCCCCTTTCATCATCAAGACACTTTATTTTTCCCTTAATGTGATAGTATTTATTTCTTTCAAGCTTTTCTGGATCTATATCGATTACTGTAAAGGCAATTGGCTGAACATCCTCGGCACAGCAGACCATGGCTCTTCGGCCAAAGATGCCGACATTTTCATATTCCTTCACTTTCTCAATATAGTAGGAATTAAGTTCAATCTGACATCCTTCGTATTTATCAGGATTATCAACCGCATCCATATACCATAGACCATAGTCCATATCCGAAATACTTAATGGTTTCGAAACATCAAACAGCGATTCTTTAATCTTATTGGTTACATTGCCGTTTTCATCCTCAAAAATAATCTCCACACGCTGATTCATGCCCTTAATATTATTCCTGAGATATACAAGATCTTCATTATTAAATCGATTAATAATCACAACCTCTGCATACTTAATGTGATAGAACATAAACTGTCTCAGATTTGCGACCATCAGTCTGAAACTTGAACCATCGATAGTTGTAAGAGTCTGAGCCATCTCCCATTCAGGAATAAAACCATTCTTAAAACATTCTTCATCATTCTGCATGCCATTAAACTCTATAATGATACGACTTGGATCATATTCATCTTCCAGCTGCTGCATCTTTTCTCTGGTAAAATCCTTATAATCAATGTATTCAACAACGCTGTTGGTATATTTAAGAAATTTCTTATCATATTCCTCATCACCCTGTTCCATAGAAATAATCAGGTTAAACTCGCCAGGTTCATTAAAACGCTCATCATATAATGTTGTCTTAATTGCCCTGGTTTTACCAGAATCCAGCATTCCTGAAAAGAAATAAACTGGCTTAATCATGGAAAGCCTCTCTTATCTTCTTTTCATCCAGCTTTGAACCAATCGCAACTACCAGGCTCTGTTCTTTATTTTCTCCATAGAATACATGATATTCATTTAAAACATAATTCAGATATAAAGTACCTTCCTTACCCTTTACATATCCCTTAACACGAATTACATCTTCATCCATCTTAGAAAGAATATTTTCAAGCTCCTCTTTATCAAACACATAATCAGGCCTTAAGGCAATATTCACAAAATCCTCATCCGCATCATGATGGTGATGATGATGTTCATGACCATCTTCATCATGATGATGACCATGACAGCATTCATCCTCCTCATGATCATGCCCACAACAGCACTCTTCGTCTTCATGATGATGGTGATGGTGTTCATGTTCATGATGATGACCACAACAGCACTCGCATTCCTCATCTTCATCATGGTGATGATGTTCCTCAAATTCTGGCATGATTTCACCACCTGAGACAATAACGTTCAGAAGATCAGAAATATTCATTTCATCAACTGGTGCATCAAGAATATCGACATCGGGATTTACTTCTTTCAGCATTTCCTTAACAGAATTTATCTTATCTTCATCAGCTACATCCAGATGAGATAAAATCAGTGCATTAGCCGCCTTTACCTGATCATCAAAATACTCCTTAAAGTTATTATGATACTTATTGGCAGTCTTTACATCTACAATACAGATATGCGAAATAATTCGGAAATCACTGTCTTTTTTAACCACATCAATAATATCTGAAAGCTTTCCAACACCTGAAGGCTCAATCAGCAGATCGGTAATTCCCATTTCCTCTATTTCTTCCAGAGCCTTTTCAAAATCGCCCTGCAGGCTGCAGCAGATACAGCCATTATTAATTTCCTTCATCTTCAAAGAAGAATCAAAGAAAGCCGAATCAACACCTACTTCACCGAATTCATTCTCCAGAAGCATGACCTTATCAAACTTATGTTCCTTTAAAAGCTTCTGAATAAAAGTAGTTTTACCAGCTCCCAGGAAACCAGAAATAATATATACATTAATCATTTTATAAATCCTCCTTAAGATAATTGCTATCTAACCTTATATATTTTACATCAAAAACAGATTCCTGTTTAGTTTCTTGCCTCTATACAAAAAGTGACAGATCAGTAACGATCCATCACCCTGTCAAAACCTATACCACCTTTAGAAATATCCTTAAGTATCCTGTCATCACTATAATCGCTTATCAATTCAACATCAGGATAAAAATGCTTCAGCGTCGAAATAAATAATTTCAGAAACTTGATTCCATCTTCATTGTCATCTCCTGAAGTTTTAAGCAGCTTATCAACATTAATAAGTCTTAAACCATCCAGATGATATCTTTCAATAAAGAAAACACCACTGGATATTAAGAAAGACAGAACAAAACTCTTAGACAGATCAAAGAAAGACTCATCGTCATATTCATATAAATAAGACCCATCCAGTTTTGTAAGCAGATTCTTGTTCTTCTGAAAATCCAAATAATTAACATCGAGAATCACTTTAATATTTTTCTTATGAAACTCATCTATAAGTTTCATAAGATCATATGGAGTACCTGCCCTTGATGTAGGCGCAAAGAACGCAGTTGATTTATCCTGGTCTTTATAATACTCGAACAGCGATTTAAAGCTTATGCAACTGTACCTGTTCTTCTTAAGAAATGGAATAAGCTCTTTTTCAAGATCCTGATACTTATAAGAATCTTCTTCATACCTGTAAATCTTTTCGGTTCTTCTTTTTCTTAATTTCGCATTAGAAAAAGCATAACAGTCAAGATTATACATAATCGAGGCATCCTTAGGTGCCACCTCATGATAATAAGCGAATGGATCGCTCTTTTCTACATATTCACGATCATTAATCCAGAAACGGAATTTATATAGATAATTTAAATCAATATTAGCAATAAACAGATGCCAGATGCCTCTGGAATCAATCTTATTCATTTTATAAGAATTACCCCAGTTATTAGACATATAAACCTCTGCCTGTCTGGCTTTTGGAGCATAAACACAGAATTCTACACCATTATTCAGCTTATGTGCACCAAAGAGATTATAGGCTTTTGTTTCCACTCCCGCAAAAAACTTATCGTATTTTTTCATATTCTTCAGTCTGTTAATTTCTTATACAGATCCTCATACTTTCTGGCTGAAGTATCAAAAGATACATCATACTCCATCGCATTTTTTATCAGCATTTCAAAATCATCGTGCTTATTTTCAAAAACATCAAGCGCTATATTCA
>JBJFHC010000197.1:4833-10521 GCA_051893275.1 Erysipelotrichaceae bacterium
GCATCATTATAGCCGTTATAATAAACTGCCTTGCCCTTATTGTGTTCTTCCATATATCTGAAGCCACTCTCAAATCTTTCTTCACCAGTACCCAGTATCGCAATCTGAACATTCTTTTCCAGAATCTGGGAATAAGTATTCAATAAAAGTTCAGCACCCTTCTGGAAAGTAAGACGCGAAACCATACCAATAAGTAAAGCATCTTTGTCTTCTTTTAAACCCAGCTTTTTCTGTAAAGCCAGCTTGTTCTTTACTTTATTCGCAAAAACATTAGATACATTGTAATTTACTGTCAGCTTAGAATCTGTTTCAGGGTTCCATGCAGCTATATCGATACCATTAACTATACCATAAAGCTTATCGGCTCTTTGACTTAGTATCGAATCTAAACCATTGCCACCTTCCCAGGTCTTAATCTCTTCAGCATAGCTTTCAGAAACTGTAGTAACTATATCAGCGCATTCAATACCGATTTTCATAAAGTTGCAGGCATTGTCATATCTTAGTATTCCATTATCGAAATACTTATAATCAAAAGCCAGGAAATCAAACAGAACCTGCTTAGAAAACCAGCCCTGATAAGCCAGATTGTGAATAGTAAAAATATGCTTAATACGGGCAATCTTCTCATTCTGATTGAAACGATATTTACATAAGGCTGGTAAAACAGCTGTATGATAATCATGTGTGTGGATGATATCTGGATAAAGCTCCAGCTTAATCATCATTTCCAGTACGGCAACATTAAAAAATGAATAGCGACACGCATCATCACCATAACCATAAACGCTGTCACGGTTAAAGAAAGTATCATTCTCAATAAACAGATACTCTATTCCCTCATTAATCAGACTTAAAACATTGGCCTCTTCATTAATATAGCCAGAAATAATAGAAAAGTGGTCAAGATAAGTAAACTTATCCTGCCACTTTTCTTTAATTTTCTTGTGAAGCGGAAGTACTACCTGAACCTCATAGCTTTCTTTATCCAGAGCCTTAGGCAGGGCATATACAACATCTGCCAGACCGCCTGTTTTGATAAATGGAAGACCTTCAAAGGCAACAAATAGTACTTTCTTTTTCATATTTTAAATTCTATCCCTTCTTGCGACATATAAAGGAGCGTTTTCTTCACCCTTTAAATTCTTTGCATGTGTAACAATTGCATACTTGTCAACAACGCAGTTTTCCAGAGTAACATTCTTATTGATTAAGGCATTTGGTAAAACGATTGAATCCTTAACAACGGTACCCTTCTTAATCACAACATTTCGACCAATAACCGAATTGATTACAGTTCCTTCAATTATACAACCATTACCAATAATTGATCCCTTAACATCTGCATCCTCAGAATATAAAGTTGGACATGAATCATTAGTGCTGGTATGAATTGGCCATTCATCAGTAATCAAAGCCTTAACCTTGTTTTCTTTTCTGATATGCATAGTTGAATTGAAATATGCCATCAAAGAAGAAATACAGTAAGCACTGGCTGCATGACAGTAAGCACCAACCTTGAAATCCTCAAATGTATCAACAATTGTATCTCTTAATGAATATACAGATGAAATATTTAAACCGGCATGCAGAAGATCAATCAAAAGCTTCTTAGACATTACATAAGTCTCTAATGAAATTGTAGCCCTCTTCTTATTGCCACGGTTTGTACCGATTGCCTTAACAACCTTGTTTTCATCAATATCCAGAGTATCGCAGTTTACAAAGTTCTTATCCGCATTGTTTACAATCTGATACAGCATTGTAATATCGTTTCCGGACTTAATATGTTCCTCAACAAGCTCATTGAAATCTTGAGTATAAATGAAATGACATGGAGCGATTACAACATAAGCTGCATTAGCTTCCTCAATCTGCTGAATATTATCCATCATTGCACGGATATCTGTATTATAGATTTCACTTGAATATGCTCTTTCAGATGGAAGAATTTTTATACTGCCTCTTTTAGAGTTGATGTTGTAGTTTGTGCCCTGAATGTGTTCAATTAAAGAACGAGGACGTGATTTAATATAAACCTGAATATTCTGAATACCAGAGTTAGCGAAATTGCTCATCGCAAAGTCAATAACACGATATCTTCCCAGAATAGATACTGCAGATACTGGACGGTGTTCCTCAAGTCCTTCTACATGTACATAGTTTGGTTCAAAATTAACGATACCTAAAATCTTATTTGCCACGTTTCTTACCTCCAAGCTCTGCTACAAGCTTATTAGTTACCAGCAGAATTTCCTTAGAATCCTTCTTGCCGATTTTCATTCCATCAGGAATCTTAGTATTTTCAGCTACCAGACATCTGTTAAGTACAGCACCCTTGCCAACAATAACGCCATTCATCAATACTGTATCGATAACCTTGGCATCTTCCTTAACCAGACAGTTAGTAAATACAACAGAGTGCTTAACTTCACCTTCAACTCTGGCACCCTGAGTAATATATGCTGAAGAAATCTTTGCATTATCACCAATCGACTGAGGAACAGGATTACCATCAGCTGTATAAATCTTCCAGTCAGGGTCAAATAAATTCAGAGTATTGGCAGGATCTAGTAAATCCATATTTGCTTCCCACAATGAATCAATAGTTCCTACATCCTTCCAGTATCCCTTGAAACGGTAAGCCTGAAGCTTCAGTCCATCATTTAAGTAAGCTGGAATAATATCCTTACCGAAGTCGTGATTTGAATCCTTCTTCTCATCTTCCTTCAGATATTTTCTTAATGTCTTATAAGAGAAAATGTAAATACCCATTGAAGCCAGATTTGACTTAGGCTCCTTTGGTTTCTCTTCAAACTCAACGATACGGTCAGTCTCATCAGTATTCATAATACCGAAACGGCTTGCTTCCTTCATTGGAACTTCCATAACTGCGATAGTCGCATCAGCACCAGAATCAATATGAGCCTTAAGCATCTTATCATAGTTCATCTTATAGATATGGTCACCAGATAAAATCAGAACATAATCAGCTTCTTCCTGGTCAAGGAAATCAATGTTCTGAGTGATGGCATCTGCGGTACCACGATAAACACTTAAATCAGACTCATCTTTCTCTCTAGGTGACAGGGCAAATACGCCACCGCCTTCCATATCAAGACCCCACGTATATTCACGTGTTACGTATGAACCAAGAACTACTGATTCATACTGAAGTAAAACGCCAACTGTAGAAATATTCGAATTTGCACAGTTTGAAAGAGGGAAATCGATTATCCTGTATTTACCTCCATAGTGCACAGCTGGCTTTGCGATGTTTTTGGTTAAGTCATATAGACGAGAACCTCTACCACCGGCAAGAATCATTGCTACCATATTATTCTTTTTCATATTGCACCTCGTAAGTTTATTATACCCTAATTTTCATATTTTTCAGCGACAATTAAAGAATATTTATCTACTTCAACATTACATAGCCCATAACCGAAATTACCATTTGGGAAGAGAATGGATTTATATGTTATGCCGTTGTTCAAACGGTTAACATATTCCGTCGGATTAATAATAATATCAAAGCTGCCTATTGAAAATATCATTAGGTTATAATTGTAGTCAATACCTGCAGAAATATCGATTCTGAATACAGGCTTCTGTTTCCTTACCGCAATTATCTTCTTCAGATAATTAACGATGTCTATATTCTTGACCATATCGTGCCAGTCAAGCTTGTTAATTGAATCATCACTGTTATAGGAATTCTCCACGCCCTTCTTGCTTCTTTCAAACTCAAAACCAGCATGGATAAAAGGTATACCCTTGGCAAAAATAAGCATTGCCAGAGCAAACTTAATAATATTAGACTTAGTATAATCATCATAGTCAAAACCACAGATTTTGTCATAGAAAGTCATATTATCATGACAATCCAGATAATTAAGCGACTGATCCATATTCAGACCATAATAATAAGAACCCATCAGACAGTTTTTAATTGTCTCCTCAAAATAACGGTTACCACATAGATAACCCTTAGTATATCTTTCGTTAAGATTTCCTCTCAGAGCATCACGATAGTAAGGATTGAAAAAGAATACTTCCGGCATCTTATAGGCATTATACATACTGGCCTTATCATCATCACTTAAAATATCACCCATATTCCAGCCCTCACCATACATCAGGAAATCACGCTTAATTGACTTCATTTCATCATTAAGATAATTGATGGTATCAATATCCAGAATACCCATCAGATCAAATCTTAGACCATCAACATCATAAATCTGTACCAGACGCTCATTAATTATTTTCAGATACTCTCTAAAGAAAGGACTTTCACTTCTAAGCTCATTGCCACACCAGGAAGCATTGCCCATGATTTCTCCCTTATAGCGGAAAAAATAGTATGGAACAGCCTTTTCTAAAGCATATCTGTCTTTATTGTAGACATGATTATATACCACATCCAGAGTCACCTTTAATCCATTCCTGTGCAGAGAATCAACCATAGCTCGAAATTCATTAATCTGCGCATATGGACCTCTGCCAACTACATAATCATAATGAAAAGTATTGTATTCCATTGGATTATAGCCCCAGTTATAAACACCATTATCCAGATCAAAAGTCTGAACCGGCATCAGCTGAACATGCGAAATACCTAAAGTTCTCAGATAATCAACACCAACTGGATGGCCATCTATTTTAAGTCCCTCTTCCGTAAAAGAAAGAAACTTTCCCTTATGCTTAAAAGGAGCATTCTCATCAGAAGAAAAATCCCGGACCGATACCTCATAAATAATCGGATCTGAGGTAATAGAAACCTTAATATTCTTAAAAATAAGCTTCCTTATATCAATAACATATGACTCCTCCTTATCCTTTACGCAGGAATAAGAAAAAGGATCCTTAAATTTTACAAGCTTATCATTTCTCAATACTTCATAATGATAAATACTGCCCTCATATCTGCCCTTAAGCTTAAGCTCATAGACACCCTTATCAGTATAGTTCATCTGATAACGCTTATTATCCACTACAACATATGCCGCTTTAGATAGCGGTGCCCACACTCTAAAATTACAGGTATTACGGCGATAGAAAGAACCGAGCTTATCAAGATCTGGATAAAACAGTTCATCAAACTTAGGACTGTGAGTAATAAAACGCATAAAAACAGGATATCTTAATCCCTTATATACTACAGAATATTCATCCGACTGCTCAATTGCCCCATCAAAGCGGATAGCCAGCTTATCATCTTCCTTAGCTAAAGATGTCTCTATTTCCTCATCATTTCGATAAAGCTTCATTTCATGAGCGAGATAGCCATCCTCATAGTCTGCCCTTATCAGACCAAAATCATCCAGATAAAACTTTCTTCGCATTACAACTCTTCCATTCTGTGCATTGAAGCAGCTGTATCAATAATCATCTTTACAACCTTTTCAATATCACTTCCCTTAGAATAATTTGCCTCCAGGGCAAAATTAGCTCTTTTATCATTTTTAAGTTCCAGCGCCAGAGCCTGCTTATTTAATGCCGAATTATAGACGGCAACAGTATAGCCACCATTACCCCTTACTACCTTCATACTTGGAACATCAGTAAGACCATCACCAAAATAAACCATATTGTTAAAAGGAATATACTTCTCTTCCTCAGGTGTAGATCTGTTTAAATCCCTGTCATTAGTTTCGTCCAGAACATTCTTGTTTATTCTAAACA
>JBJFHC010000198.1:0-2630 GCA_051893275.1 Erysipelotrichaceae bacterium
TAACAGGTTTCAATAATTACCTTTAATATCTTATCGCCACAGGCCTTCTTAAGTTCCCTGATTTCATCTGTAACCTTTTCAAAGTTTCCCTCTTTTACATCGCCAAGATTGACAACCATGTCAATCTCGCTGGCGCCATTTTCCAGAGCTTCCTTAGTCTCAAACAGCTTGGAAGCTGTTGTTGAATAGCCTAAAGGAAAACCGACAACTGTACAGATATTAAGTTCTGGAAAAATTTCATGAGCCTTTTTAATAAAGGAACATGGGATACATACCGATGCTGTATGGTATTTTAAAGCCTCTTGGCATAAAGCCTTAATCTGATCCCAGGTAGCTGTTGGCTTTAATAATGTATGATCTACATAGGTCAACATTTCTGCATTAGTCATTTTTATACCAACCTTTCAAATAAACGATAGAATTTTTTGCGGTTTTCACGAGGCAGTGCCAGAGCCTCCGCAATAGGCATTGAAGAAATCTTGTTGTCCTTAATACCTACACAATGGCCACCTACACCCTCGATGAGCAGATCGACAGCCTTTTCACCCATTCTGGAAGCCAGAACTCTGTCGGTTGGTGAAGGACAGCCTCCACGCTGAATATGGCCAAGAATGGTGGCACGACCTGAGAAATTGGTGTTGGCTGATACCTTGTTGGCCAGCGCATTTACATCGCACAGTTTCTCTGAAACAATAACGATGGCATGGTTCTTGCCCAAAGAATCCAGATATTTCAGTTTGGACAGAATTTCTTCCTCATCATAGCCGGTTTCTGGAGTTACGATAATCTCTGCGCCACAGCTGATTCCTGAATATATAGCCAGATCACCGCAATGATTGCCCATAACTTCTACAATAGAACAGCGATGATGTGAACTTGAAGTATCTCTAAGTTTATCGACACACTCAACAATTGTATTAAGCGCAGTATCAAAACCGATAGTAAAATCAGTACCCTGTATATCGTTATCGATAGTACCAGGAAGGCCTATACAGTTGATGCCAAGCTTAGTCAGGGCAGCTGCACCACGATATGAACCATCGCCGCCAATGACAATAAGCGCATCCATGCCGGCTTCTTTAAGACGGTTGGCAGTTTCTGCACATACTGCTTCATCTTTCATCTGTGGGAATCTGGCAGTACCCAGAATAGTGCCGCCACGGGTCATAATGTCAGAAACTGATTCCTTTTCAAATTTCTCCATTCTTCCCTCATAAAGACCCTTGTAGCCATCTCTGATTCCATATACCTCGATGCCATTATGAATGGCAACTCTGGTAATCGCTCTGATTGCCGGATTCATACCTGGCGAATCACCACCAGATGTTAAGATACCAATTTTTCTGATCATAATACTTTTCTCCTTTTATTTGTACCGGTAAGACAAAAATCTTCTCCCAATATATCTATTCTCTCAATAAGACGTCTGGCATTCATTGAATCCTGATTTCCCGAATAGTATCTAAGCAGATACTTCTTATCAAAATTTGAAGTAAAAACTGTACAGAGCCTGTTCTCCATACGGTAATCAAGAATGCTCATCAGAAGCCTGTCTCTTGAAAAAGCGGTAACTATTTCTGATCCAATATCATCAAAAAACACATAATCAGCACTGCTGATTCTTGAAATTATATTATCATAGAAATCACTGTCCGATTTTATATAATTTGCCATCTTTGTCACAAAAGAATTAGTCTTAATAAACGCAACACTCTTGCCTGCTTCAACCAGTGAATTTGAAAGCGCAATCGAGAGATAAGTTTTACCAGTGCCCAGATCTCCATATATATAAAGACCTCTTTTACGGCTTTCAGTAAAAATATTGGCCAGCTGCAGAAAAAGATTGGCTGCAGAATTTTCCTCAATCTGCACCTTATCCAGCCTTAAATCATAAAGATCTTCTGGTATATCACTATATACATAAGACTTCTTAAAAAGCTGATATCTGTTCTCATCAAGATAAAGCTTACAGTATGATATTTCATTATGAATAAAGCTGTCAGCTGCCAGCTCTACCCTTTCACCCTTCTTGGCCTGAGGACAGAGCTTAAGACCAGGACAGTTTTCACATTTAGTCAGTGATTCATAGCACAAATCAAAAGCCGTAAAGTTATCCATAATATCATTTATGCCTAAGCTATTATTCTTTACAAAATTATTTATATAAGTATTCTGCAGATATTTTTCCGCCTGCAGCTTCTTAAACTCATTAATTTCCATTTTTCAGCCTCTTATATATTTCACTCAGATCAACCTCAGACTCACTGGTTGCGACATATTCTGGTACACCGACTTCCTTTCTGTTTGATTTTCGGTTGATATTTTTATTTAACAGTTCCTTAGCCTTATCGACAGAATCAACATGATTTCTTCTGAAATCAGAGGCTATAGAATAAAGATATTTTTCAATCAGATGATTGTCACAGACCTTAAGGGCATGTTCAACCAGTACATTGATGACATCGGCTCTTAAATCATAGTCATGAGAAAGATTATATAAAAGTTTCTTGTCATAACTTGAAAGAGACATGCCTTCCTGTTTAGACATCAAAAACAGTTCACATGAAACGTCATAGCTGTTTTCTGGTACCTTCTTATATTCGATTTTAGAGTTTTCACATAAATAACGC
>JBJFHC010000199.1:0-2617 GCA_051893275.1 Erysipelotrichaceae bacterium
TTTTTATGATTAAATAACCCTTAAAGCAAGGAATTATATTGTCATGTTAAAATAGTCATATAGAAGGTATCTTATATGGAATTAATGGAACTGGTGGAGCACTTTGCGTTTGGTGTAGCTGTCAAGGATGCAAAGGAAGAGATAGAGAAGTATCGGGATATACTGGATGATAATGATAATGATATAGATGATAAGCTTTTCTTTGCGATGGTTAATACCTATATTGTGGACTATAAGAATAAGATAAACAATCTAGATAATTCTAAGCTGATTAATGATTATAGTTTTAAGCGTGCTCTTAAGACTTACCGTGAACTGTTCAGGGATACCGACTATCATCCTAATGATGTGTTCAATGAGCTTATTAAGCAGATATGTCTGCAGAAGAGTTGTTTTGATAGATGTGACTGCAGTGATAATGCTGAAAGAAAAGAGATTGTTAAGTTTCTTGGTAAGGAAGATACTGTTAAGTTTATTAGTGAGGCTTTGAATTACTGGAAGAATATGTATGAGCCGGGTTATTATCTTTTCTTTATTGGTTTCTGTCTTGGGATGATGTATATGGGGGATGATAGAATCACTTTTGATCTGAAGGGGTGGTTTGATAAGCCAGGTGTTACTGGTAAGTTTATTCATGACTTGGTAGATGAGCTTGTTCAGATAGATGAAATATACGCTGAAAGAGTAGATTATGAGAATAAGTATTTGAGTTTATGTGAGATAGAGGACAGGATATTTGAGGAAAAGAGTAAGCGTGTTTTTGAACTGGCTGATAAGATGGGCAATGGTACCAAGAGTGAGAAGACCGAGATTCAGAACGATATGTTTAAGTTTGAACTGGAAATGGGAGGTATTTCTTCTAAGAGGGTTGATGCTGCGCTTGAGAGGATGAGGAAAGCCTGTATAAATTACTATGGCGGTGATATGAGCCGCGAATTTGAATGGAAGCTCTATTCAATCAGCAAAAAGTTATACAGGCTTAATAAGCAGTCTTATTCAATAATGGATGTTATTGAGTGCTTCGAGATAAATGATAATGTTGATGGTTTAAAGGAGTTATTTGATGAGGAAAAGATAAACCGGGAGAATTATAATGCGCAGATGCTTATATTCCTGGGACATGTCTATGATGTTTTTACTAATGAATTTGTCAGAAATAATGAGGTTGAGAAGCTGATCAGGTCAGATGAGCGTTATATAAATTTTTTTAATAGGCTGGTAGAACTTTATTTTCGTTGTGAATGCACGATTGAATATAGTCCACATGACAGGTACTTTGCGTTTCTTAATGCGACACTGTTGGCTTTTTCTGATGAAAAGAAGATTCAGCGTTTTCTAAAACGGGCTTTACTGGAGCTTGGAGATTCTTTAAGTGATCTTATTAAATATTATGCCTATGATATTATTTCAGCACTGATAGAGTTTAAAAAGGAAGAGAAGCCTCTGGAACAGGGAATCAGGATGAGTTATCGGGCGATGGAATATACTGCATTATGTTTTATTTGTGGCTGTCTGATAGATCCGGAGGCATATGCACCAGTTGCGAATTATGATTCTTATTTTGGTATTTATTTTGTGCAGAATACTTATTATTCTGGCATTAAGAATTCTGGAAAGGAAATCAGTGAAATAGAAGAAGAGCTGTATAAGGAATTTGACAGGCGTTTTAGTGATGATAATAATACTGAAGCCACTGAAGATGTCAGAAAACTGTTTGTAGGTGTCTGCGAAGCACTGGGTGCAACGGGCTATAATTCAAGGAAATTTATTAATCGTCCTTTTGTGACCTGGCACAGCGAAGATGATTATCGAAAAGAAATGGTGTGTGATGCTCTGGCTCTGGTGGAGGCTGAAAGAAGGAGCAAGGGCCAGCTGTCTTTATTAAAGATGAATGACAGGGACTTGTATATGGTCTATGGTCTGACAGCGCTGATTGATGAAATGATGAATAAAATCGATGATCATTATGCTGCTTATCCAAGGTATATGGATACTAATGAGCCGGTTAAGAATGAGCTTATTAAGATGGTGGATCTTGTTCTGAGGGAAGAAAAAAAGGAAGAGGATAACGATGATTATCTCAAGGAAATAGCTGATTTAAGGAGTGTAGTTAAGAAGCTAAAGTCTTCTTATAACAGTCTTTATGATGATTATAAGCAGCTTAAAAATGAGGATGATAAGGCTGACAGGGAATATGATGAATTAAGAGATACTGTAAACAGGCAGAATAAAGAGCTGGACCGTCTTTATGAATTAGAAAATAAGTACAATGAACTGTTAATAGAACAGAACAAAACTGATTACAATGAAATAGAAAGAGTGCTTGGCTTGTATAAGATAATGGTGGCCGGAGGGCATAGTGAAACAGCCAGACGTCTTGGAAGCAAGTATGAGAATATGCGTTTTGTCTCGACGGTTAATGAGATAGACAGTTCTATAAGGAATATGGATTATGTGTTTATTATAAGGAGATTTAATAGCCATGCCATGTGGCAGAAGATTACCAGTGAGCTTCAGGGAAGTGATAGTAAGTATTTTGTGATAGATGTTAATTCTAATCTGAGACAGACTGAGGAGGCTATGTATCTTCATATTGTGAAATAAGGCAATCTTTAAG
>JBJFHC010000200.1:0-10352 GCA_051893275.1 Erysipelotrichaceae bacterium
GCTTAAGAGGTTATAAGACTCTGTCTTGGCTGTATAAGGGGCCTTGTCAGAGAGGAATTCAATTTTTGAAATAGTATGCGGTTTATTATAGTAGCCATTATTGAACAGTGTTGCATAGGCACCAGCCAGCTGTTCACAGGATACCTGTAAACCCTTGCCGCCGATGGCATACTGCTCATCGAAGTCGTTGGCATCAATATTGAAGCCCATCTTCTGCATATAATCTACAAGATAGGCATCGCCCTTGGCATCCTGCAGCTGTCTTATGGTCTGGATAGCTGGAGTATTAAGGGACATGGCTACAGCATATTCCAGAGTAACATCACCGGCATAGCTGTTTGTTGAATTGGCAATAATATAATCGGTTCCGATATAGGTTGTCGGCTGATCGGTTAAGACATGTGATGTAGACCAGCCCAGGACTTCGAAGGCCTGCACATAATCAAGTATTGGCTTGATTGATGAACCTGGCTGTTTATACTGTTCTGTTGCGTGATTTAGTAACAGTGCTCCACCATCAGAGTAGTTTCTGCCACCTAGTATGCCGACAATTTCACCAGTTGAGTTATTTACACAGATTGAGGCAACTTCAAATTCATCATCAGGATATTCAAAATAGCCATCAACATCTCCGGCCTGAATCCTGTCCATCAGTTCCTGAACACTCTTGTCCATGCAGGTTGTGATTACCATTGGAGTGGTATAAGGATCAAGCCCTGTTACTTCATATACTTCTTCAACTACCGCATCGATATAGGCCTGATAAGGAATGCCTTCGTTTGCGCCACGATGATTTTCTGAAGAATTATACAGGAAGTCTTCTACCTTGGTAGATAAAGCCCATTTATATTCTGAATCACTGATATAGCCATGATAATGCATCAGATAGAGAACTTCATCTCTTCTTTCCTGGGCATATTCCAGATAATTAAATGGATTAAACAGATAAGGAGAATTAATTACTCCCGCCAGCATTGCTGCTTCTGGAAGATTCAGTTCAGAAACATCTTTGCCATAATAATACTGGGAGGCTTTCTGAACGCCACGGATATTCTGGGAAGTTCCGCCAAAATTAATTTTATTCAGGTAATTAATGAAGATATCCTTCTTGGTTGACTTTGTTTCAAGTTCTAAAGCCAGCGCAATCTCCTGTACCTTTCTTTCAACCGACTTGGCAGCTCCCTGTCCAGCTTCATCATCTACAAAGTAGGTACTCTTAATTAACTGCATCGTGAAGGTTGAACCGCCCTGTGAAAACGACATGGTTTTCAGATTGGAGAAGATAGCCTGTACAAAACGCGGGATATCAAAGCCGTTGTGCGAGAAGAATCGGCTGTCCTCTACAGCTACAAAGGCATCAATCAGACAGGTTGGCAGATCTTCATATTCCACATTCTGTCTAAGTACTGTGCCCAGTTCCGAAATCTGTTCGCCATTTCGATCTAAGATAATACTTGATTCGGCGTTATTGAAATCATCAAGTGAAAGCTGCGGTTTATCTTTAAGCATTGTGATAATCAATACACAGCCTGCCAGTACAGCCGTTAAACCAAGAAGGGCAATAACTGAAACAATAATAGCCGCTACATTGGTCTTATCGACTTTTTTCTTCGCTTTTACTTTTTTCTTTTGCATACTCATTTTCCTTCTAAATCATAAACTCTATCGACAGTTGACAGATAGTCGCAGGGTACAAGATATTTATAGTCAACTCTGTGCCCGTTTTCCTTTATCCATTCATAGGGAAGAGACCTTCTGTCGGTGGTGTAGTAATAATCTACAAAATCTTCTGCCTTTATTAAATATGTTTCATCCATATTAACCATTCTCAGAATTATAAAGGCAATAGCCCCATGCCTTAGACAGGCTGCCAGATGTCTGATCTGATGGGGATGAATACTGGAAAAAGGAAAGGCGGTCAAAGAACGACATTCCTTTGCCTCAAAATCAATATATTTACCCTTATATATTCCGTTATAGTCAGTAGTAGAACTCTCGGCATAATATGCCTCAGTTATCTTGGCCTTGTTTCTGGCAGGGTAGTCTACCTTGACTATAGTAACTGGTGTTGGTTTTTTATGAATCACCGCCCTGTCTTCATCAAGATAGTAAGTGTTGGACTGATTTATGTCTTTTTCAAGAGACATTCCTCGGTTAGAAAAGCTTTTCTGATGTGTTACTTCTCTGGCACTTTTTGCGTTTGGATAATTCATATACAATATTATATATTATTCGTCTTAGAATATTTTCACATAGTTTCACTTATTTAAGATTGCATAATTAACAATTCTGAAATAGAAAAAATCACCTTCATGCAGTAAGGGTTCAAAAAAGAAAAGACTGTCAGATAAAAAAGCCTCTGGTGGCTGTCAGGATATAATCCCAACAGTATCTCTATCAGGGTAACAGCTGACTGTATCGACCACAATGTCATTTGTATCCATCGGTTTTTATAGTGAATATGGAAGAAGCTTATTAGAATGATAAAAGATAAAGTGAATCTGAAAAAAACTTAAGTGCCTTATTTTCATCCTGTTTATAGCCTTTACAAATTATTGATTTTTTTTGAAGATGAAAAGCTCAGATTTAGGTTTTAAAAGAAAGTCTGAAATTATTGATAGAAAAATATAACAGTTTGAGATAGCTAATTGAGATACGCGTTTATATGATAGAATAATGAAGTTTAATGTGGAGGTGGACAATGTACAAAGCAGCTTAAGCCAGGTACAGCTTAATGTACCAGTAAATTTAAAATAAGAGGTGCATAATGCTAGAAATAAATAATTTAAATATAACTGTAAAAGACAGAAAATATCTGGAAAATTTTAATCTTGTCCTTAATAACAATGACAAAGCTGCGCTCATCGGCGAAGAAGGAAACGGTAAGTCCACACTGATAAAGACAATAATCAATAAGGCTGAATATGCAAATATCTCCGGTTCAATAAAAACACACGGCTCACATATTGGCTATATGCCTCAGAAAATAGAATTCTGTGGAAGTGTGATTGATTATCTTTTTAAAACTGACTACGAATATGAAACGGCTTTGACAATCTTGTACAGAGAACTTGATTTTCTGAATCTTAATCCCGAAATAATCTATCGTGATATGAATACCTTAAGCGGTGGTGAAAAAGTAAAAATATGTCTTCTTAAGCTCAAGCTTAACAGATATGATCTTTATCTGCTTGATGAACCAACAAATGATCTGGATATTGAAACACTTGAACTGCTGGAAGAATTTATTAATCAGACATCAAAACCGTTACTCTTCATAAGCCATGATGAAACCCTTATTCAGAACTGTGCAAGCATGATAATTCACATGGAACAGCTAAGAAAAAAGACACTCTGTCATTATTCTGTATTTCATGGCGATTATGAAAGCTTTATTGAGTTTCGAAACAATACTCTGGCAGTAAAAACCAGACAGGCTCTCAGTGATGAAAAAGAATATACTGTAAAAAAAGAAAAACTTACAAGGCTGATGAATAAAATTGAGTACGCTCAAAACAATGTCTCCAGACAGAATCCCCATGAAGGATATGTTCTGAAAAAGAAAATGAAACAGCTCAAATCTCAGGAAGGAAAACTGAATAATACAGATCTTAGAGAATATCCTGACTGTGAAGAAGGTATAACTTTCTTTTTTGATGACATCAAAGTGAAAGCTGGTAAAAGAATACTTGATTTTAAAGCAGATTTGCTGATGATAGATGAAAGAATTTTATCTAAGAACATTCATCTTTATATTACAGGAGGAAGACATATTGCGATAACTGGCTTAAATGGCTCAGGCAAAAGCACGCTGTTAAAACTTATTTTTGAAGAACTTAAACAAAGAAAAGATATAAACACCGGCTATATGCCACAGAACTATGAGGAATGTTTTGACAGTGAATATGTGCTTGATTATCTGGTAAAAGATAAAAATAAACATAACATTACCAGGGCTTTAACCATGCTGGGCAATATGAAGTTTACTGAAGAAGAAATGTATGGAAGGATTGATGATTTAAGCGGTGGCTGCAAAGCTAAACTCATACTGGTTAAACTGTGTCTTGAACAGTATGATGTCCTGCTTCTGGATGAACCATCCAGAAATCTTTCTCCTTTATCCTGTCCGGTTTTAAGAGAAGCTCTGAATAATTATGAGGGAACAGTTATTATGATTTCTCATGACCGGAAGCTGCTTAAAGAATGTGCCCATTCAATCTATCGATTAGATGAGAATGGTTTAACACAAACTCAGTAAAATAACATATAATTATTTCATGCGTATAGGAATTTTTACTGATGCCTATGATCCTGATCTCAATGGTGTTGCGACCAGTGCCAAGGTTCTTTATGAACAGTTCACAAAACTTGGACACCAGGCCTATGTTATATGCACCCATTCCGATAAAGTAGGCTTTAAAAAAGAAGGGGATATTATCAGACTGCCCGGAATTGAACTGAAAAACTTTTATGGCTATGGCATTGTACCGCCGGTTATGCCACTTTTTTCTAATGAAATAGAACGACTTAATCTGGATATTATCCATATTGAAACAGAATTTGGAGTGGGTATCCTGGGATCAAATATTGCGAAATATCTAAAGATCCCAATGGTCAGAACCTATCATACCGATTATATAGATTATGCCAATTATTTCTTTCCAGAGAAACTGGCTTTATTAAATAAAGCATCTGGTGCCGTTGTAACCAGAATTGTCCGTTTTCTGTCTGAAGACTGCCTAAGACTGATGACACCATCCAGAAAGACCAGAGATATCTTAAAAGAAGCAGGAGTCAAAACACCGATTGATGTGGTACCTAACGGTATCAATCTGGACAGATTCAAGCCTGATGAAGAAAAAAGACAGAGGGCTTTAAAAATAAGAGAAGAACTTAATATTAAAGAAGATGAAAAAGTTCTTATCTATCTTGGCCGTATTGCTGATGAAAAACGACTGGATCTGGTTATTGAATCTTTCAGCAAAGTTAAGGAAAACAATCTTAAACTTAAACTCATTGTCGTTGGTTTAGGTCCTGCCTATGAGAAAAATGTGAAACTGGCGGAAAAACTTAATCTCAATGACTATATCTTATTCTTAGGAAAAAAAGCTCCAGAGGAAGTACCTTTATACTACCTCAGCGCTGATGGCTTTATCTCAGCCTCAACATCAGAAACTCAGGGTTTAACCTATATCGAAGCTTTAAGTACCGGTCTGCCTATAATTGTGGCCTATGATGATGTGCTTACTGATCTGGTGGATGAGGGCAAAAATGGCTTTTTCTTTAGAAATGAAGAAGAATGTTATGAAATGATGAAGAGATTTGTCTGTCTTTCAAAAGAAGAACTTTCAGTGATGAAAGACAATGCCATTAAATCAGTAGAAGTATATGATGCTGAAAAATTTGCCAGAGATACCCTTAATATATATGAAGAAGTAATTAAGCAGTACAAAGAATCATATCAGATTATCCGTACAGCTGTATCTGATGATGCGGTAAAGCTTACTTTGAGAAATTCGGTTAAAGAAGAAGTAACTCTTCTTTTAAGAGTTGATGACTATTATTCTCTGGGCTTAAGATCTGATTCAATGCTTACAAAGCAGCAGTATGAACAGCTGAAAGAAAAAGAAAATATTGTTCTGGCTTTCAGAACAGCTATCCGTCTTTTAGCCAATAAAGATTACTCAGTCTTTATGATGAAAAGAAAGCTTAAAGAAAAAATTGAGCTGAGCGATGATGATCTGAATAAAGTAATTGTTGAGCTTCAGAATATGAAACTGCTCAATGATGAAAAATATGCCGAGAACCGTATCAGTTCTCTAAAGGCTTCCTTTGTGCCTAAGAATACACTGATCAGGAAATTAAGAAATGAAGGTATATCCAGTGAAATAATTAATTCTCTGTATAATGAACAGGAAGATGAAGAGCTGAAAATCGCTAAAAAGAGAGCTTCAAAATATCAGCTTTCAACTAAGGGAAAATCCCTGAACTATAAGAAGCAGCTTATCTTCAGTAAACTTAAGAATGATGGCTTTTCTAATGAAATCTGTAATGAAGCTATTGATTCCCTGGATTTCTCTTATGAAATTCTCTATGAAGCTGATACCTTAAGACTGGAAGCCCAGAAAGCTTATCTTAAGTATCACAATAAATATGAGGGCTCTTCATTAAGAAACAAAATATATATCTATCTGGCAAACAAGGGCTTTGAACAGGAAAAGATATATGCCGTTATAAACGAAATGGAGTTTTAATATGCAGGTAAAAGACTATAAAGAGGGTGAACATGTAAATGCCAGACTGCTGGTAAGTTCACTTGTAAGAGGAATAACCAATTCAGGTGCACCATATCTCTCACTTGTTCTGCAGGACAGTTCAAAGGCAATCGACGCCAAGCTCTGGGATGTCAAGCCGGAGATTGAAAAACTGCTCTGTGTGGGCAAGGTTTTTGAGTTCTCACTGGAAATCAATATGTACCGTAACTCTCTGCAGGCCAAAGTTCTGGGAGTTCTGCCGGTTGATGAGGCTTCAGTCAATATTAATGATTTTGTCTTTTCTTCACCCATTAAAAAGGATGTTTTAAGAGATGAAATAGCGGTGGCAGTTAATTCCATACAGAACGAAAATATTGCCAGAATTGTAACCGCCATGTTAAATGTCTATGGCAAAGATGTCTATGAATATCCCGCTGCCTCAAAGATTCATCATAACTTCATTGGCGGTCTGGCTACTCATATCAATGGCATGATTAAACTGGCTGATGCCTTATGTGTAATTTATCCTGAACTTAATCGTGACTATATGGTTGCCGGGGTGATACTGCACGATCTGGGAAAGATTGAGGAATTTACTTCCGCCGTAGTAACTGAATACTCAAAAGAAGGCAAGCTTCTTGGTCATATTTCCATTATGGATGCCAGACTCTTAGAGGCTTCTAAAAGCCTTGGACTTGAAACAAGTGAGGAACTGCTCCTTTTAAGACACATGGTACTTTCTCATCATGGGCAGCTTGAATTTGGTTCACCTGTACGTCCAATGACACTGGAAGCTGAAATGCTGACCTATATCGATAACATTGATGCCAAGGTAAATATTGTAACCAAAGCCTTGAACGAAGTAAAACCTGGTGAATTTACTTCTAAACTATTTGCGATGGAGAACAGATGCTTCTATAAAACTAAATAAAAGGGAGAGGGGATATGTGTATTTATTTAAATGACAGCTGGAAATTCTTTAAAAAGTATGGAGAAGATGGTTTTAAAACTGTAATGATACCCCATACTGAACTTTCAGATTGTTTTTATAATGAGAGTTTAACAGATAATAGATATGCATACCAGAGAGTTCTTCCCTTTATAGAAGAGTTTAGAAACAGGCGTATTTTTCTCCATATAGTTTTAAAAAAGAACAGCACGATACTTTTTAACGATAAAGAAGTATTTCACTCAGAAAAAGATGGTACATATAATATAGAAATCACCAGACTGATCAGAAAAGAAGACAATATTATTCAGATTCTTACAGCCGGCACTTTTCTTAATGATGAAATATATCTCTTAATAAAAGAAAAGACTTTTATAAAAGATGTTTCTTTTAAACAGAAGTATCAGGATGGAAATTATATTCTGAACTGTTTTATTGAATATGATGGAAAACTTAATGGCTATGAAACAGTAGCGGTGAAATTACTGGATAAGGAAGGCAATGAGGTATTCAATACTTCTTTTTCAGCCCTCTTAAAGGAATACAGTTTCAATGTTGGCAGGGTATATGAATGGTCAAAGGATAATCCTTATCTTTATACCATTGAATTTGATCTCAATGGTGCCAGATATACAGATTATCTGGGTTTCAGAAATTTTACTTATGATGGAAATAATCTGTATTTCAACTCAGTTCCTTTTAAAGGAAGAATGCTGAGCTATGAGAATATTCATCCTTATGTTAATGACCTGGTTAATTCAAAACTGATTGAAGATGATCTGGATAAAATCAGAAAGCTGGGTGCAGATATCATTCTGGTTGAAAGACCGGATGAAACGCTGCTTAATTTATGTGACAGGTACGGTCTGATGGCTGCCGTAAAAAGCAGCTGTAAAGATCACAGCTGCATTGTTTTTTATGAAGAAAATTCTGTACTTCATTTTAAGGACAGTGAAGATATTTATGCCTATCAGTCATTTTCTATTGATAATCTTTATGTTTTTTTAAAGAACTTTCGTAAGAATAAAAGCGGTATTTTTGATTTTGGTAATTTTGCCGACAATGACTATAACAATACCAAAGGAATCTTAGATTTCTTCAGAAATACAAAACAGAACAGTTTTAATAATGATGAAAATTATCATCTTTATTCTGATGGCAGCCGCTATCTGCTTAATGGTGATTTTGATTATTTAAAGCTTTATTATGAAGATGAATATCTTGGTATATTAAGGTCCAATGAACTGGATACCGCTGTAATAAATGATATACCGGACTATTTATTTAAAAAGAAATATAATCTGAATGACCGGAAATTCGCATCGCTTATGAATGTTCTTAATGATATGCGCTATTATGAAAATGAAAAAATTCCGCTTATTGCCAGACTTCATAGAATCATTTTCCGTATGAAGAATGAAATGAGCGAGTTTCAGCTGAGTGAATTATACAGCGAATATCAGTGTCTGCATATCAGTGACAATCTGAAGTTTGAATTATTTAAAGACAATAAGCCTGTCACAACCATAAAGAAGAAAAAGACATCCGGTATTCATTATTCTCTTGAGATTTCAGATACTCAGTTCAAAGAAGCAGACAGCTATGATGTAACTATAGTCAGAATTATCTGTCGCAACGAAGATAATGAAATATTGGCGGATGCAGCTGGCTTTGCGAAAGCTTCTGTTAAGGGCAGGATAGCACTTATGTCAGCTGATGTATGCGTTTTTAAAAACGGTATTTCTACTTTCTATATCCGTTCCAATGGTTCAAAAGGAAAGGGAAGTCTTCTGATTGATGTACCAGGGAGTCATTTCGAGACGGAATTCACTATCAAATAGTAAAAAACAGCTTGTTAAACAAGCTGTTTTCATATTATAATTATCAAACGTGGGAGGAGAACAACGCTCCGTTAAACCACACCATAAGGAGGAAAAAATATGGCAAAGAAAGTTGTAAAAGTTTGTAAATTACAATTCCCTGCTGGCGGTGCTAAACCAGGTCCAGCACTTGCATCTGCCGGTATCAACATGCCTCAGTTCTGTACTCAGTTCAATGATGCAACCAAGGACAGAAAAGGTGACATCGTTCCGGTAATCATCACTGCATACGAGGATAAGTCATTTAACTTCGTATTAAAGACTACACCTGCTGCCAACTTATTAAAGAAGGCTGCCGGTATTTCTAAGGCTTCAGGATCTCCAAAGGCTGTTAAGGCTGGAAAGATTACTAAGGCTCAGTTAAAGGAAATCGCTGAATACAAGATGCCAGATCTTAATGCGAATGATGTAGAATCTGCAATGAGAATCATTGAAGGTACTGCAAGAAATATGGGCATCACTGTGGAGGACTAATATGAAAAGAGCAAAAGGTTATAAGAATTCTTTAACTCTGTTCGATAAGACACAGAGATACTCAGCAATGGAAGCTTTAGAACTGGTTAAGAAGACTTCATATGTTAAATATGATGCCCAGGTTAGAGTTTCTTTCCACTTAAATGTTGATCCTCGTCAGGCTGATCAGCAGATCAGAGGTGCAGTAGTACTTCCAAATGGTACTGGCAAGACCAGAAAGGTTCTGGTTGTTACCCGTGGTGCCAAGATGGAAGAAGCTAAGGCAGCTGGTGCTGACTATGTAGGCGATAAGGAAATCCTTGATAAGATCAAGGGTGGCTGGTTCGATTTCGACGTAATCGTAGCTACTCCAGATATGATGGGTGAACTTGGTAAGTTAGGTAAGCTTTTAGGTCCTAAGGGCTTAATGCCAAACCCTAAGACTGGTACTGTAACTATGAATGTTGCCAACGCAGTTGATGAAATCAAGAAGGGTAAAGTAGAGTATCGTGTTGATAAGGAAGCTAATATCAATGTTATGATTGGTAAGTGCTCATTCGATACAGAAAAGCTTTACGAAAACTTTAAGACTTTATATAACGTAATCATGAAGGCCAGACCTGCTTCAGTTAAAGGTAACTATGTATTAAACGTAGTATTATCTTCAAACATGGGTCCTGGTATCAAGGTTGAGTTAGAAGGCTAATTCCTTAAAAGATCACTTCGGTGGTCTTTTTTAATGTAAAACCTGTCTTTTAAAGTTAGGTATACATTTATGGCGAGAACTGCTGATGAGCTACAGCTTGTAGTTCATCA
>JBJFHC010000201.1:0-2583 GCA_051893275.1 Erysipelotrichaceae bacterium
AGCTTCCATATAGAAGTCCATCTTCATGCCAGTGTAGTTTTCAACTGTTTCAATGAAACAGGCTCTTGATGTACCACGGGCAGAATTAATCTTATCTTTGGTTCCACCATAACATGAAATAGGTACATAAGAATCTCTGGCAATTGACATCATCGATACAGTATAGGTCTTAGGATTTACTGAAGCTACAATAATCGCATCAGCCAAACCAATAGGCGAACCAATTTCCGTTCTTGAATAACCAATTAACAGAATATTGAATGGATCGGTTGAAATATTTACATTTGTACTGGTATTGGCTACTTCAACCTCCTTTTCAAAAGTCTGAACATCATAGAAAGTACCTACAACTCCCGAAAGATCGGCCCCCTCACCCTCTGCGTTCTTGTTATATAAACTCTTATAACCATCCAGCAGGATTGCTGCATCAATCTTACCATCATAAAGATCAGTTACCAGTTCATCATAGGTCTGATATTCAATAGCCGCAAAGTCAACACCCTCATCCTTTAAAAGCTGCTGACCAACAGTCGCAACACCTTCGGTCGTTTCACCAACATAACCAATCGTTTTATTCGCAAAACTCTTAAGACTGATATATTTAGAAGAATCCTCTCCTCTGACCGAAAATACACCATTTACAGTTTCAGTAAACTTTTTATTAGAACTTGAACTGTTATTACCGGTATCAATTACAGTACCGATTGTTTTATTAACCTTGCTTACATAATAGGTACCAAATGCCGAACCAAGGAAAATAAAACACGCCAGTACCAGACTCACAATTTTCAATACATTATCACAATATCTAAGCCCAACAAAGAAGACTATATCAACTAAAACGACAATGCATACTACAATGCCCACAATAGAGGCAATCAGTGATGGATAAATCGCAAAATAACGATAGGCAAGTATAATAACCGCTACCAGGAAAACATGTGCCAGAGCTACAATTACAGTTGAAACAATATTGAAAATATCTTTTTTACTAAGATTCTTAAAATCAAACTTTTTCATTATTCAGCTGCCTCCGCATTTTCAGAAACCTCTTCGCTATTTATCTCAACAGTTGCAAGCTCCTCACCAGCCATTACAATCTCGTAACGATTATAGTCGGTATTATAAACAACCTTAAACTTCAAAGAAGTTGGATATCCAGATATCGAAAAAGTCTTACCAGACACATATGCCCATGAACATGTAACATCATAAGCCTCATATTCATGAATATCCTCCCTGGTATACTCATTATAGTCATCATCATCTTCCAGATTATAGTACTTAACAATCTGCTTATACTTAAAGTTATCAGCCTTAGTGGCACTAGCCTCTACGCTTCCAACCTCCAGCAGATTCTCCACACCATACTTATCCATATATTCATTAAAATACTTATAGAAAGTATCCCTGGCCTTCTGATAAACATTTTCACGGCTGTAATCTGGAATATAATACATACCACCTACATCATACTGACCGAGCTTATTTGACCAGGTATAAAAATCTGCCACATAGTTCTTTACCACAAGCTCCGCAATCATCTCAGGTGTAGCCTCGGTCTTTCCCTCAACGGCATCCTTCAGCTGAGTAAACAGTTCCATCTGCAGCTCAGTCTCACCTTCTCTTAGTACATAGTTCATCGATGAACTACCGCAGGGAACATGTTGATATAGAAGTAGATGAATTCTATAAGACAATGGTTGAAGCAAAATGCTTTGCCAAGACTTCACTTCCTTCAATCCAGGACTATGTTGATACCTTTAAGCCTATGGCTGAAGAAGGATATGATATTTTATGCTACACAATCTCCAAGAAGCTCTCTGGTTCATTTAATTCTGCCAATATCGCTTCGCAGATTGTGATGGATGAATATCCAGACAGAAATATTAAAGTATTTGATTCCACTGTGGTTACCATGACTCAGGGTGACTGGATTATAATGGCTGCCAGGATGGCCTTAAATGGCAAGACAATGGAAGAAATAATTGATGCTCAGGATTTGTGTTTACCAACATCCCGTATCTTCTTCTCAGTTGACAATCTGGATTATCTTATACACGGCGGAAGAGTCGGCAAGGCGATGGGAAAATCAGCCAATCTGCTGGGCTTAAAGCCAATCATAGTAGTTAAGGATGGTGAACTTTTCTCGGAAGGTGTGGTAAGAGGAAAGAAAGCTTCTTATCGAAAATGTGTTGATAAGGTGATAGAATATATAAAAGAAACCACCAACAATCCAGCTTCATATGTATTTTCTACAACATCAGCCTATGAAGTGGAGGACAGAAATGTATTAAAAGAATTGCTGAAGGAAGCACTTAAGGAAAACTGGCCAGACTTTGATGAAGAAATAAGTACCTGCCAGGTAGGCTGTACAATCGGTGTACATACCGGTCCAACCGCCTTTGGTGTATCGGCAATCAGGAAAGCAGGTAATTAATGAAAGATTTTGTCGTACTGATGGACACAGTAGGGGATTTAAGTCCAGAATTATTAGAAAGAGAAGAAGTAGAAACCATACCTCTAACATTAAGATTTGATGATGAAGAACTTGTTGCGGAATATAGCGTTGACCCTAAGCTT
>JBJFHC010000202.1:0-10265 GCA_051893275.1 Erysipelotrichaceae bacterium
AAAAAGTGAGGATTATATAAATGAGTAAATTAACTGTACCCTTCCTTTATGATGTGATGGGATCAATATTAAGACCTGAGTATCTTAAAAAGGCCAGAAGTGAATATCGTGATAATAAGATCAGCAAAGAAGAACTGAAAAAGCTTGAAGATAAGGCTATAAGAGAACTTATTAAGACTTTAAGTGAACATGGCTATAAGATGGTAACTGATGGAGAATACAGAAGAGGCTGGTATCATTCAGATTTTCTGGCTGAGCTTGGCGGTATTGAGTTTACTACTTATACCATGAATCTGTTTGGTCAGGAAACACTGGTTGGTTCTACTAAAATAATTGATCATATTAGCTGGAATGAGAATCATCCTTTTATTGAGCATTTCAGATTTGCCAACGAAGTGGCAAAGGAGTATGGTGCAGTCTGCAAACTGGATATTCCAGGACCTAATATGGTATTCCTGGATACCATTACTACTGATCAGGAAAACTTCTATGGCAAGGATATAGAATTATTATCTGAAGATTTTATCAAGGTATATAGAGGAGCCATTAAGTCTTTCTATGAGGCAGGCTGCCGCTATCTGCAGCTGGATGATCCGGTCTGGGTGGCTTTATGTGATGATGGATTTAAGTCAAAGATAATTAAGGCTGGTTTTGAAATAGAAAAGGTTAAAGAAGTGTTCTATAAGACGGCTAAAGCTATTCTTGAAACAAAGCCAGAAGATCTGGCAATAACTCTGCATATGTGTCAGGGCAATCTCAGATCAAGGAAGTTTTATGATGCCACCTATGATGAAATAGCGGATACTATTTTCTCTTTACCTTTTGATGGCTTTTTCATGGAATTCGATGATGACAAGTACTGTGACTTCAGAATCCTAAGAAAACTAAAAGGACAAAGAGTGGCACTCGGCCTTGTCTCAACCAGAAGCGATGAGCTTGAGGATAAAGCTAAGCTTGTAGCCAAGGTTAAGGATGCGGCCAATTATGTAAATATAGATCAGTTAAGTGTTTCTACACAATGTGGTTTTGCCTCAACAGCTGATGGCAACCTGATAAGTGAAGAAGCCCAATGGAAGAAACTGGATCTGGTAAGGGATGTGGCGATTGAGGCCTTTGGTTTATAATCTAAAAAATACCACAATAATCTTCAGTTTGATGAAAATAAGAGCTGTTCAATAATTATTAAAATATAGGTGTCATATAAAGAAGGAGAATTGAAATGAAAATCGCATTATTAAATGAATTCTCGCAGGCACCTAAGAATACAATCGTCCTGCAGCAGCTTAAAGAAGTTGTTGAACCAATGGGCCATACTGTTTATAACACCGCAATGGCTAAGCCTTTATTAGATCAGGATGTACCTGAAGCTTATACTGAAGAGAATCCTCGTCTGACTTATCTGCATCTGGGCATTCAGGCCTGTCTGTTATTAAACAGTGGCGCAGTTGATTTTGTGGTAACTGGCTGTGGTACCGGTCAGGGAGCCTTAATGTCTTTAAATATGTATCCAGGTGTAGTATGCGGATACTGTATTGATCCATCAGATGCTTATCTGTTCTTACAGATTAATAACGGTAACGCTCTTTCTATTCCTTATGCGAAAGGTTTTGGCTGGGGTGGAGAACTTAATGTTCGCTACATCTTCGAAAAGGCCTTCGGTTCACCTAAGGGTATGGGTTATCCAGAAGGAAGAAAGGAATCACAGAATAAGAATGCTGCCCTGTTAAATGATTTCAAGGCCAGAATCGGCAAGCCAGTTCTTGAAGCCTTAAAGTCACTGGATCCTCAGATGGTTAAGGAAGCTTTAACCGACAGATTCCTGGAGTGTTTTTATGAGGGCTGCAAGGATGAGAGTCTGAAAGCTTTTGTCGATGAGATGAAGAAGTAATGTATAATTATTTACCTCAATATACCTATGGAGTCGATGCATATAAGGGCATCGACTCTGTAGTTTCAGCATATGGGAATAATGTTGCCCTTATCTATGGTGAAAAAGCATTTAAGGCAGCTAAGGATAAGCTGTTACCAAACTTAAGTAATCTTAATGTTGTCTATGAAACTGTCTATGGAAAAGAGGCTTCAAAGGAAAATGCTGAAAGAATAATAAATGAACTTCCAGAAAATACAGAGATACTCTTTGGCATTGGCGGGGGAAAGTGTTTAGATACGGTTAAATACATTGCAGAAAAAACCGGACTTCCTGTCTTTAGCTTTCCCACCATTGCCTCAACCTGTGCAGCTGTAACCAAGATTTCTATTCTTTATACCAACGATCATGTGTTCGATGAAATTGTGCAGCTGCATAAAGGTCCAGATCACTGTTTCATTGATACAGAGATTATCGCAGAATCACCAGATATCTATCTCTGGGCGGGTATTGGCGATACTCTGGCTAAATATGTGGAATGCACCTTCTCAGCCAGAGGTGATATCTTAAACTATGAACAGGAATTTGGAGTTAATACTTCAAGACTGTGTTTCTATCCAATGTTAAAGGATGGCTATAATGCTCTGCAGAATAAGAAGAAACAGGAAGTGAATGCTGAACTTGAGAAGACTATTCTCAATATAATTATTTCCACCGGTACAGTATCAATCTGCGTTGGTGAAGATTATAACTCAGCAGTTGCCCATGCCTTAAACTATGGTTTATCCTGTAGAAGCGTTATTGAAAGTAAACACCTGCATGGAGAGGTTGTTTCCTATGGCGTTCTGGTTCAGCTTCTGCTAGATAACCAAAAAGAGGAATTTAATAAGGCTTATGAGTTCTATAAGCAGATGAATTTTCCAAGGAAACTAAAGGATCTGGATATTGATTTAAGCGAAGGTATTGATGATATTCTGGATATTACAGTAATAAACAAGGAGCTTGAGCATGTTCCTTATAAGGTTACTAAGGAAATGCTTCTGAAGGCAATTACAGAGTTAGAAGAAATGTAAGATTAGGCAGATGGAAATATTCCATCTGTTTTAATTATGTAAAATATTTTCATTATAAATGTAAATAATTACATATTATATGTAAAAATAAGTCAATTGAGATTTACAAGAGGCTGTCCTGATTCTAAAATTAATTTGGAGGATAAAGGATATGGAAATGGAAGAGCTGATTAAGCATGAATCGGATATTAATGAACTTCTGGCGAGAAATGGCGTTAAGTTTGGTATATATAAGAATAAGCAGTTTACTGAACAGCTGTTTCCTTTTGATGCATTGCCTCGAATTATTTCCAGAGAGGATTTTGAATATCTGGAAAAGGGTCTGATACAAAGAGTAAATGCCCTTAATATGTTTATTAAGGATATCTATACTGATTATCAGATTGTAAAGGATGGGGTTATTCCTGAGGATTTTGTGTTTTCCTCCAGTGGTTTTATGCCACAGCTGATAAATATTATGCCAAATAAAGGAATTTATGCCCACATTGCCGGTATTGACCTGGTGCAGGGCAAGGATAATAAATGGTATGTACTGGAAGATAATCTGCGTATTCCTTCTGGTGCATCTTATCCAATGATTGCCAGGGATCTGCTTCGTAAAGCGGCACCGGAAGCATTCAGGAACAGCGGCATTGTGGATAATCGAAACTACGCAAAGCTTTTAAAAGATACCATGGATTATGTAAATACCGGCGGTATCAATGTAATACTGACACCCGGCAGATATAACGCAGCCTACTTCGAACATTCATTTCTGGCGGAGAAAACCGGCGCAACCCTGGCCATACCACAGGAACTTTCGGTTAAGGATACCTGTGTTTATTATCGAAATCACCTGGGCCAGCAGGTTAAGGTTGGCACAATATACAGAAGAATTTCGGATGAATATATCGATCCTTTGGCCTTTAATCCGGAATCATTGATTGGTGTTCCACAGCTGATGAGTGCCTATATCAGCGGCAATGTGGCTTTAATTAATGCCCCAGGCAATGGTGTAGCGGATGATAAGGGTATTTATTATTTTGTGCCAAAGATGATTCGCTACTATCTTGATGAGGAGCCAATCTTAAATAACGCCCCAACCTATCTTCCTTTCTATGAAGAAGACAGGGACTATGTATTAAGCAATCTGCATAAACTGGTTATCAAGGATGTTGCGGAAGCTGGTGGCTATGGCGTTGTGTTTGGCAAGGATCTGGATAATGAACAGCTCAAGGAGTGGAAGGAACTGATAAAAAGGGAATCAAGAAGATTCATTGCCCAGGAAGTAATTGACTTCATCGACCTGCCAGTCCATGAAGGAAATACCATAAGATATACTAAAGCTGACTTAAGAGCCTTTGTGCTAAGTGGCGAGAGGACCAGAGTCTGGGCCAGCGGTCTGACCAGATTCGCCAGAAAGTCAGATTCATTTGTCGTAAATTCATCACAGGGAGGAGGTTTCAAAGACACATGGGTATTATCACGTTAGAAAAAGCCAATCATCTCTTCTGGCTTGGACGTTATACGCAAAGGTTGCTTGGCACAATCAGGGAGTTTATGAAGGTCTATGACCTTTTGCTGGATGTGGATGAAAAGGCATATGAACAGTTCTGTGTCTGTCTTTCAATTCCTTATGATATCTATGCCGACAGTGAAGATTTCATCAATTCCTTTGTCTATGATGCATCGAATCCCGATTCACTGGTGGTCTGTATAAACCATGCCTATGATAATGCGATAGAACTGCGTGACGATATTACCAGTGAAACTCTGGCCTATATCGAGATGGCTAAATCACTGTTAGAAAAGAAGGAACATGGCACAATGATGCTCGAACTGCAGAAGGCTGCCGATTATATTAATGCCTTCTGGGGTATGGTATATGACAGTGTTGCAGAAGCTTCCAAGAATATTATCAAGTGTGGTAAACATGCTGAGAAACTGGATATAATTTATCGTTTCCATAATGAATCCAAGCAGAGCGAAAAAGAACTTGCAAAATTACAGAACAGAATTTCTTCACTTCATGAAAAATACAGTATACGTGGAATTGAAAATGTAGTAAAGTTATTTGGAAAGGACAGCTACAGCAATCAGGAGGTTATTGATATGATTACCGCCCTGACCAACTGTTTTGAAAACTGGCTTGATGAATGAAGAAACTTAATTTTGAATACTATATGAAACTGAATTTTTCAGAACCCGTCTTTGAACAGCGCTACCAGCTTCGCTGTCTTCCTCAGACCAATATTAATCAGAAGGTAGAAGAGGTTCACTATGAAGTTGAACCGATGGATTCCTGTTTTGAAGTAAAAGATGGTTTTGGAAATACGGTCATTGTCGGAAATGCCATGGAGGAACATAAGAGTTTCTCTTTCTGCGTGAAAGGAAAAGTCATCAGTGATTTTTCAAATAAAGATACAGAAAAAGCCCATCCTCTTTATGGCTTTGAGACGCAGCTTACAAAGTACAATCCAGAAATGGAAGAACTTCTCCCTCCAGAAGGAGATATAGCTGACAAGATGAAGAATCTGATGACCTCTATCTATAAACTGCTTAGCTATAAACCAGATTCAACCGACAATAACACTACAGCAACAGAAGCTTTCAGACAGAAAAAAGGTGTCTGTCAGGACTATACCCATATCATGCTGGCGGTATGCCGTCATCTGCATCTTCCTTCAAGATATGTAGCGGGAATGCTGCTGGGTGAGGGTGCAACGCATGCCTGGACCGAGGTCTATTTCGATGGCTGCTGGCATGGCTATGACCCGACAAACAACCGAATGGTTGATGAAAGCTATATTGTCCTGGCAAAAGGCAGAGACTACAGTGACTGTATAATTGACAAAGGAGTTTTCCAGGTCAGACATTTCACCAAACAGGATATGCAGGTAAATGTCAAAGTAACAGAAGAAAAATAATGGCAGAACGTTCTGCCATTAATACATTATTCAACAATTACTGTTCCATCTTCTTTGATGGTGATATCCATATCATCTTTAACATAATTCAGGAATTCATCACCAAGTTTATCGATAACCGGCATATTTACATCATCCAGCCATACTGATGAAAGAACCGCACCAGCCAGAGCCAGCGAATCTATTTCATTGGAAAACAGCATGCAGGCTGGATTTCTTTTCATTGCACAGGCGCAGTACAGTACCATACCACCGGTTGTTGAGCCAATAGTCTGCGGAAGGCATAAAGCTTTGCCATAAAGCTTCTTGCCGTTAAGATCAGGATTATTCTGGTCATGGCAGGTAGCCTGCTTATCACCAAACTGCAGCGCCTTCTGCAGAGAAGCCAGAGTATTAAAGCCACCATGCGAGACAACCGCCTTAGCTTTGCAGGTTCCAGGAGTTACTACTCTTCCTTTAAAGGTCTTCATTATTTAACCTCCTTTGTGATAATATCCAGTATTTCATCTTCAGTATAGAACCTGGCTGATGTATAGGTACGCAGTTTATTAGATGAAGTAATAACCGGCATGGATGCACAGGCTGGATTGTTCATATACATCAATGGACAGATATAGGATAATACTACACCTGATTCATCAAGCATTCTGCGGTATTCGGTTTTATCAAATTCTTTAATTACGCCAGGAGCTGCCGTAAAGACAGTTGGTATACTTACCTGTGAATTGTTGTTCTCTTTTAACTTGTTGTGTACATTAAGCGTCCAGGTTTTCAGCTGTTCTAATGACATATGTGGACAGCCGATGAAACAAAGCTTTGGTTTGACATCTTTCTTTTTCCAGATGACAGGATAAGATTTATAGACCCTTTCAAGTTCAGCATCATCGATTACATATTCTCTGGCGTCTTTAAGTATTAAGTCTTTTCCATACTTCTTAGCTTCTGGCGTGAGATTATCGATATGGTAGAGTCCAACGGCACCGTTGGAGGCACAGGCTGCACCAAAATCTTTCAGATAGGTGCAGGCGGTATCATTTAATTCATCACCCAGATATTTATCTAAGCCAATAACATAAGGTACATCTTCCATAACCTTCATACCGATTGCTGAACCTAAAAGCTGAGCTTCTGGTTTTTTGGTGGTATTTACTTTGATAATCCATTTTGCCTTTCTGCCCTCATCGGTCAGTAAACCAAAATAAGGCACAAAACCGGCAACCGAACCCATCAGATCAAGGATACCGGAGTTACGGTTACATCTGGCACCAAGTACGGAATTGGCATAGACTACCGCACTTGATTCTGACCATGACAGTACATCACCCACCTTTGGTGTATTGCCTACTTCATGCATGTAGCAGGTGCAGGTAAAGCCATCTTTATCCAAAAGACCAAGTTTAGTAAGCTGGTCCTCATAGAAGGCCTGTTTATTGTACATGAATTTTTTGAAAATCAGGTTCTGAATGAAATTAGCCGGTACATTAGGATCCAAAGGCCTTGGGTCAGCGGTGAATTTCTGTTTAGACATTACCCCGGCATCAATTAATTTATTCATCAGTTCATAGACGGGATCCAGTACTCCCAGTCCAAAAGAAGTAACCAGGTGATTATAGTCACTTGATACTTCAACCATTTTTTCGGCATTGAAGGCTTCGCCATACATAACCAGGGTTTTGGCAACTTTGGCCATTACATCACCCTGCCTGCCTTCCAGCATTTCCTGTTGTGTTTTTGTCAGTTTCATATTACTATCCTATATTTTCATTGCGCATTCATATGCTTTCCAGATTACGGTTCTCAGATTTCCCACCTTGTCACAGTCACCTATCAAGTGTACATTCTTTTTCTTTTCACATAATGGTGCAGGTATATAGCCAGCTGATGATATAACGCTGTCACATTTGATTTCTATTTCTTTGCCATTCTGTGTACAGATAATTGAGCCATCTTTTACTTCTTTAAGCATGGTATTGAGATATACTGGTACTTTATGAAGTTCAAACCACTCTCTTAAGTATGAACTGTTGGCCAGGCAGACACCTGTCTGGGCAATAAGGTCATCCTTCATTTCGACAATTGAAACTTTTTTACCCTGTAATGCAAGTTCATAGGCAATTTCTGAGCCGGTTAAGCCGCCACCGATTACCGCAACATTAGTTCCAACTTCCTTGCCATTAAGATATTCACAGGCTTCAACAGTTTTTTCAAATCCTGGCACATTGAGTTTTCTTGGTACAGAGCCTGTGGCGACAATTACCGGCATGTCACCAAACTCATTGATATTGTCAATTCGTGAGTTCAGATTGATTTCTATATCCAGATCTTTCATCTGTTTACGGTACCAGTCTAATAACTCTCTAAGCTTTCCCTTATAGCTTTCTGCAGATGCAGGAATAAAAGTACCACCCAGTCTGTCACTGGCTTCATAGATGACCGGTCTGTGTCCTCTAAGTTTCAGAACTCTGGCAGCTTCCATACCAGCTATACCGCCACCAATGATAACCACCTTCTTAGGGCTGTCAGTTTTCTTAATGTAGTGTTTATTGGTCTGCATAGTTTCCGCATTAACGGCACAGCGCGCAAGATGCAGAGAATCTAATAGTGACTGATCGTTTGGTACTCCCTTATAATGACACATATTGAAACAGCCATTATGGCATAATATGCAAGGACGAATATCATCCTTTTTATCATTCATCAGTTTAGTAACCCATTCAGGATCGGCCAGGAAGCTTCTGGCAAAACCGGCACCATCCAGTCTTCCCTCTTTAATCTCTTCAGCGGCAGTATCCGGATTTAGACGGCCAGCACAGACTACAGGCAGATCGGTGTGTTTCTTTAATTCCTCTACATCTTTCAGGTTACAGTTTTCTGGCATATAGATAGGCGGATGAGCCCAGTACCAGGCATCATAGGTACCATTGTCACAGTTGAGCATGTCGTAGCCAGCTTCCTTTAATAATTTAACAGCCTCAATTGATTCAGCCATATCTCTTCCAGCCTCGACATATTCTTCGCCTGGAAGTGCACCTTTTCTGAAACCCTTGGTCTTGGATTCAACAGAATATCTTAAAGATACTGGGAAGTCATTGCCGCATTCTTTCTTGATAGCCTTAACTATTTCGCAGGCAAAGCGGTAGCGGTTTTCCATGCTTCCACCATATTCATCAGTTCTCTTGTTTACATATTTAAGGGTAAACTGATCAAGCAGATAACCCTCATGCACGGCATGAATCTCGACACCATCCACATCAGCTTCCTTAAGCTTTTTGGCTGTCAGGGCAAAGGCCTTAATAAACTCTTCAATTTCCTCGACCGTCATTTCTCTTGAAGGAACCTTGTCTGACCAGCGGTTAGGGCTAGGTGATGGGGCAGCGGTTATTTTATCCAGATTCATAAAAGGCTTAGATACCACATTAAGTACTGGATTTGTATACAGCATTTCCATCATTGAAGAAATAGTAAAAGAACGGCCAAAACCAGCGGTCAGCTGTATAAAGAGCTTAGCCCCTGTCTTATGGAATTCTTTCATGAATTCCTTTAGTTCTTTATACATTCCATCTTTCTTATAAAGCCATTGTCCAAACATTGGATTATATACCGGCTGACAGCCAGGCAGTAAAAGTCCAACATTATTCTGAGCCACCTGCATAATAAGCTCAGCTCCTGCTTTATCGAAATGATTTATTTCCATCCAGCCTAAAAGGTTGGTACCACCCATGGAAGTCATGACAATACGGTTCTTTATTTCCAGATTGTTGATTTTCCAGGGAGTAAACAGTGATTCATACTTTTTATCCATATGTATTCCTCCTACACATTTAAATTGTATTATTTATAATCACAGTTTTAATAGGCATTGTCTAAAAATTGTTAAATTTTTAATTATTTTTACATAAATAGCATATTGTCAAAATATAATGTAGAACTTGTTTATATCATATGATATAAACAAGTTCCAGTATAGATAATTGATACATTTCACTGCAAACCGCAAAACGACAGAGAGATTATAATTGCCTATATGAAGAATATTAATGTATTATATCAATCTTATTATCTATGACATAATCTTATAAGTAAGCACATGGTGTTTACCTTTCTGGAAGAAAGGTTGTTTAAGAAACATAATAAGCATGATGATAATGATCATGGTACTGGCGGCACTTTGTATACACTGTAAGAGAAACAGCTACGAACAGAATGTTATGTTCAGAAGTTTTATTAAGAAATATGCGGCAGCTACATTTGTAGCTCCATTGTTTTTAATGATTGCTCTTTTTCTGGTATGGGGTTTTTAATGGCAGAATCTGCTGATGATATTTTTATGTGGGTTTAGTTACCCCTGTGTCTGAAGAACTTCTGTTTAGAGGATATATCTGGAAAAGACTAAGCGGTATATTTAAGAAAGAGAGGCAG